>NZ_JBQHWJ010000004.1:0-76594 GCF_052064035.1 Bulleidia sp. HCP3S3_C9
GATAGCGATGTGGTCACACCTGTTCCCATCCCGAACACAGAAGTTAAGCACATCAGCGGCAAAAATAGCCTTACGGTGAATCGAGCACGTTGCCAGGTCTTTGCTTTTTTTTTATTTGTCTGTACAATACCTTGTATGAATATCAGAAGTTTGTATAAAAAAGTTTATATTGTTCTTATGTTAAGTGGTGTTTTATCCTGCTTGTTTTTATATCTTTTATTTAGTGGTTTTACGAATCGTATTGATCATTCTTTGTCTGCTGACGTACAAAATTCTCCTCAACCCGTGACTGCCCCTGAATCTACATATATTCCTTCTCCTACACCATCTATCATGCCTGCGAGCACTCCTGAAATTTATGATGTTACAAGTGATGATTCTTTGCTTAGAATTGTTAATAAATGGCATCCTTTAGCAAGTGGTTATATTCCAGATACGTTGGTTATTGTTAATGTACCACAATACGAATCACAAGTACTTTTACCTGAAGTTTCTTCCGCTATAGAAGATATGTTTTCTAAAGCAAATGAAGAAGGCATTCATCTTTATCTTGTTTCTGGATATCGTGATTTTCAATATCAAACTGATTTGTATGATTACTATGTTTCTAAATTTGGTAAACAGGAGGCCGAACGTATCGATTGTATTCCTGGTTGTTCTGAACATCAGACGGGCTTATCTGTTGATTTATCTTCGACTTCTCATAAATATGAGTTAGATGTTAGATTTGAACAAACTGATGAATATCAATGGCTAATTACGCATTGTAGCGAATTTGGTTTTATTTTAAGAAACCCAAAAGGAAAGGAAGAAATAACTGGTGTAAAATTCTCACCATGGAATTTCCGTTATGTAGGAAAAGAGATGGCACAGAAAATTACAGATAGTAATCTTACAATGGAAGAATATTTCCAAATCATAAACTAATTATTTGTCTGTTATCATGTTTAATTTTTTCTTGCGATGTAGACGCTTCTATATTATTATAAATGTACGGAGAATTTCCAAGAAAGAAGGTTAAATAATTATGGCAAAGAATATTACATTATTTTGCTCCGCAGGCATGTCTACAAGTTTACTTGTTAACAAAATGAAGGAAGCAGCAGCAGCTAAGGGTGCAGATTATAACATCGCAGCTTATTCACTCAATGAAGTTGATAAGCATGGACCAGAAGCTGATATTATTTTGATTGGACCACAGGTTCGTTTCGCATTGGCTAAGCTTCAGAAACAGTTCCCTGGTAAACCAATTGAAGCAATTGATATGAGAGCTTATGGTTTAATGGATGGTAAAGCTGTTCTTGAAATGGCTGAAAAGAAGCTAAACGCTTAATTTTAAAAAATAAAAAAACGGTTTCTATGTTCTTGCGTGGAAACCGTTTTCATATTATTATTATATTTGTACATAAGTACTTATAAAGGAGAAAACATGGAAGGTACAGAATTAATTGCGTTTAACATTATCGCAGCAGTAGGAACAGCTCGTTCTAACTATATTGCAGCTATTGATGCAGCAGCTGAAGGAAACTTCGATGAAGCTGAAAAACTTATTAAAGAAGGTCAGGATGCTTATGTTGAAGGACATGATGCTCACGCTAAGTTATTAACACAGACAGCTCAGGGTGACAAGGTTATCATGGATCTTTTACTCACACACGCTGAAGATCAGTTAATGAGTGCTGAAGGATTTGGAATCCTTGCTGAAAGATTCGTTACTCTTTACAAAAAGTTAGGTTAATGATCAATGAAGAATCCAGTTTTGGATTCTTTTTTTTTAATTCATCGATTGACATATTTTGAATTGTGTCAATTTACTCTTTATTGACGAGTGCTATACTGACCTTAAGTCAAAAAGGAGAATATGTTATGTATTATAGTTCAGGAAATTATGAAGCATTCGCACACCCAAGAAAGCCAAAGGATGCAGATAAGAAGTCAGCATATATTATTGGTACAGGATTAGCTGGCTTAACTGCTGCTTTCTATCTTTTAAGAGATGGTCAGATTTCAGGGGACCGTATCCATGTTTTAGAAAAAATTGATATTGCTGGAGGCAGCTGCGATGGTAGAAAAGATGTAACAAAAGGTTTCTACATGAGAGGCGGCAGAGAAATGGATAACCACTTTGAAGTCATGTGGGATGTATTTAAAGATGTACCTTCCATCGAAACGGAAGGCGTTACAGTATTGGATGAATATTATTGGTTGAATAAAGAAGATCCAAACTATTCTTTATGCAGAGCAAGTCAAAATCGCGGTGAAAGTGCACATACAGATGGTAAATTCACACTTGATAAAAAGAGTGCAATGGCATTAAGCAAACTCTTTATTACATCAGAAGATGAATTAGAAGATAAAAAGATTTCTGATGTTTTACCGGATGAATTCTGGGATACAAATTTCTGGTTATATTGGCAGACAATGTTTGCTTTCCAAAAATGGTCTAGTGCATTGGAAATGAAGAGATATTTATGCAGATATGTACATCATATTGATGGTTTACCTGATTTCTCGGCTCTTCGTTTTACAAAATATAACCAATATGAAAGTATGATTCTGCCTCTTGTAAAATATCTTGAAGCACATGGAGTTGCAATCGAATTTGGAATGGACGTCAAGAATGTCATCATTGATACAGATGAACATGATCGTAAGGTAGCTAAGGAATTAATTATCTTGAAGAATGGCGTTGAAGAAAAGATTGAATTATCAGAAGATGATCTGGTATTTATCACAAATGGCTGCTGTACAGATACAAGTTGCTACGGAGATCAGCATACAGCACCTGATTTAAGTGAAATCAAGGATGGCTATGGTGAATCATGGGATCTTTGGAAAAATATCGCAAAACAGGCAAAACATGGTGAATATGGGAAGCCAGAAGTATTCTGCAGTGATACAGAAGCTACTAACTGGATGAGTGCAACTGTTGAAACAAGCAATGAAGAAGTTATTCAACATATCATGAATGTATGTAAGAGAGATCCTAGACGTCATCGCGTAACAACAGGTGGTATTGTGACAGTTAAAGATTCTAGAGATCATTGGTATCTAAGCTGGACAATTAACAGACAGCCACAATTTAAATCACAGGATGAAAACACAGTTCTTGTATGGTTGTATTCACTGAATACGAACCGTCCAGGAAACTATGTGAATAAACCAATGAAGGAATGTACAGGTGAAGAAGTATGTAAAGAATGGCTGTATCACATTGGTGTAGACGAAGATCGTATTGATGATCTTGCAGCTAATGCATGTAATACAACAACATGTTATATGCCATATATCAATGCATTCTTCCAGCCAAGAAAGAATACAGATCGTCCACATGTTGTTCCAGATGGTGCTGTTAACTTTGCATTTATTGGGCAATTTACTGAAATTCCAAGAGATACTATCTTTACAACAGAATACTCAATGCGTAGTGGCATGGAAGCAGTTTATACATTATTAAATGTAGATCGTGGTGTTCCTGAAGTCTGGGGATCACAATATGATGTAAGAGAATTATTAAGAGCTGCTTATTATGCAATTGACAAGAAGTCTATTGATGAAGCTGAATTGAACTATGCAGAAAAGAAAGCTATTGACTTTGTTCTAAAGAAATTCAAAGGAACAGATGTTGAATTACTACTGAAAAACAGTGGTTTAATGAAGAAATAATAACTGAAAGATGAAGGAATTTGCACCTTCATCTTTTTATATATGTTAAGATTTACATGGAGGATTTTATGGAACCATTACCAGACAATTGGAATACAATGACACACCAGGAAAAGGATTTCTTTTTCACAAGATATTACAAAAGATTTATTCGCCCAGGAGAAGCTGTTGGTTTAATCAAAGAAGCAGATGAAACAATTCAAAAGGCATATGAGGAGTTTTTAAAAGAAAATGAACAATGATTTTAAAAATATCAAAGCAGTCTTATTTGATTTTGATGATACCTTAGGGCATCGTGAATCCTATGCATACGATACGTTTTATAGATTGCTTAAAAGCTGCACTGATTTTGAAGATGAGATGGAATTAGAAGCAATTCTTCAAGATGTGATGATTTGGGATGAACAAGGAAATATTCATAAACAGCATATTGTTGATATGTTAAAAAAGAAATACGATATAACCTTGCCGTGCGCAGATTTTAAAAAGTGGTGGAACGAAGAACAATGGAAAGTTTCTGTTCCTTTTCCTGATACAATTTCTACATTGGAACAGCTGCAGAAAAAATATAAGCTTGGAATTATTACAAATGGTGACAGTACATGTCAGAGAAACAAAATTCAACAGGCAGGATTATCTCATTTCTTTGATGAAAGTAATGTGATTGTTTCTGGTGGCTATGGCTATCACAAACCTGATACAAGATTATTTACTGCTGCATTAGAAAAATTAAACGTAAAGGCAGAAGAAAGTGTATTTGTTGGAGACATATTTGCGAATGATATTATTGGAGCATATCGTGCACATATGAAACCTGTCTGGATATGGACACACGGTGAAAGAAAGTGTACTGCTGATGTGCTAATGATTCATAAAATCAGTGATTTGTTACAAATCTTATAAAAAATCACAAAAACTAACAAGTTAAAAAATACACAAATGTTTTTGTGATATGATAATTAGGCAAAAGTCGGAGGAAAACTATGGATTTAAAAGCAATGCAGGATCATGCAAAAAATATTCGTAAGAACATTATAAAAGAAGTATCCAATGCACAATCTGGTCATCCAGGAGGATCACTAGGTGCAGCTGACATTCTTACAGTACTTTACTTTGATGTCATGGATTTCACAAAGGAGAATGCCCACTCTTTAGACAGAGATCGCTTTGTCTTGTCAAAGGGACATGCATCACCATTACTCTATGCTGTATTAGCAGAAAAGGGTATTATTGATGAAGCAGAGCTTTTAACATTTAGAAAATTAAATACTAGACTTCAGGGACACCCTGACATTAATGAATTAGATGGCATTGATATGTCAACAGGTTCTCTAGGTCAGGGAACTAGTGCTTCTGTTGGTATGGCATTGGCAAATAGATTAGACAAGAATGATCATCGTATCTATGCTCTTGTGGGAGATGGTGAAGCCGAAGAGGGTCAGGTCTGGGAAGCTGCAATGGCTGCAGGTCATTACAAGCTGGATAATTTGTGCTGGATTATTGACAACAATGGACTGCAGATTGACGGCAGATGTGAAGATGTTATTGGACCAGAACCATTTGAGCCAAAATTCGAAGCATTTGGATGGAATGTTATGACTGTAGACGGTCATGACTATGAGGCATTGCATGATGCTTTTGAAAAGGCAAAGGAATATAAGGGAAAACCTACTTGTATTATCGCTAAGACAATAAAAGGTAAAGGTGTATCCTTTATGGAAAATCAAGCTGGATGGCACGGAAAGGCCCCAGATGCTGAATTGACAGCAATTGCATTAAAAGACTTGGAGGGTGAATAAGATGTCTAAAGCAACACGTGAAGCATATGGTGAAGAGATTTCAAAACTCATTCAAGAAAACCCAAAGATTGTCGTTTTAGATGCAGACCTTGCTGGATCAACATACAGTGGAAAGGCAGGAGAAGTCTGCCCGGAAAGATTCTTTGACATGGGTATTGCGGAAGCCAATATGATTGGTGTTTCTGCAGGCCTTGCGGCAAGTGGATATATTCCATTCGCATCATCATTTGCAATGTTCTGTACTGGCAGAGTATGGGAACAGATCAGAAACAGCGTAGCGTATCCACATTTGAATGTTAAGATCGTAGGATCACATTCAGGTATTACAGTTGGTGAAGATGGTGTTACTCACCAGGCAATTGAAGATATTGCAATTATGAGAGATATTACTGGTCTAGAAGTATATGCACCATGTGATCAGTGGGAAACAAAGGCTGTTATTGATCATGTAGCTTCAACAAACAATCCATGCTATATCAGACTTGGAAGAAGCAAGGTCGAGGATGTATTTGATGAAAACAAGAAGTTTGATGTAACAAAGATCAATGTCATTCATGAAGGTACATCCAAGGTAGCAGTATTTGCTACGGGATTGATGGTACAGTCTTCATTAGGTGCATTAAAAGCATTGAATGAAAAGGGTATTGACCCAACAATTATTGATGTCTGTGCAATTAAGCCAACAGATGAAGAAGGCATTGCAAAGATTCTTGAAAGCAATGATGAAATCTTCACAGTAGAAGAACATTCCGTAACTGGCGGACTAGGTTCAATGATTTGTGAAGTAGCTGCAGATCGTTGTCCTAAGAGAATTCACAGAATCGGTATGAGAGGATTTGCAGAAAGTGCAGACTGGAAGACTCTGTTAAAAGAATACAAGCTCGACGCTGAGGGTGTAGCTGAACAGATTCTGGCTGGATTAGACAAATAATCAAATATCAAAAAAACCACAGTTCTCTAAAATGAGCTGTGGTTTTATCATACTTATAATATTAGTAGAATAATTCTTTTCTCTTCTTTGCGCTAGATGCCAGGTCATAATCTGTAAGAAAATTCAAATCTAATCCTTCAACAACAGATAATGCACGATTTAAATCTGTATCTGTTTTAAATAATTCTGGATTATGAACATCTAGTCCGATAATGACTGGACATTTTTTCTTTGCAAATTCTTCAAAGAAGATTCTTGTAGGATAAGCATATCTTTTTCCATCTGGATAAGAATGCATTCCATTGTGCACGCCACTGCCGGTATTTAATTCTAAAGGCATATCATATGTAATAGAAATCTTAGCAATTCTCTCCGCAATTTTTCTGACACTTTCATCCATATATGGATAAGAATATAAACATACATCAGGATGCGCAATATAATCACATAAAGCATGCTTACATGCATATTCTAGTCGATCAACGTACATGGATAACTGCTGAGGTGTATTTAAACCATAGGAACTGATTAAATCTAAATCAATGTTATGCTGACCTAAAATGCAGTAATCCAATTCTTTTCTAAATTGTGATAAAGTATCCCATTCACTTTGATAACATTCTACTTCCATTCCTAAATAGATATCTATCTGATCTTTGTATTTCTCTTTTAAAGAACGAATAGATGCCATGTATTCTCCAACTTGACTGATATTCATTCTTTCTGTAGGAACTTGTGTTTTATAAGCGGCGTGGTCAGAGAAACCTAATGTTTTCAACCCTCCTTCAATGGCTGCTTTGACATAGTCTTCATCTTCTCCAATCGCGTGACCGCATCGTTTTGTATGTGTATGCCAGTTTGTTTTGATCATGTGAAACATTATAGCAAAATTTTCAGAAATATGATTGACGAATATAGACAACTGGAATAATATAATGAAGTAGAACAATTGAACACTTGTTCAAATAAGAGGGGCAAATATGAAAACATTCCAATATAATGTTGATGGTATCGATTGTGCAAATTGTGCAAAGGAATTAGAAGAAGAGATTGGTAAATTAGATGGTGTATCTAACTGCAGTTTAGAGTTTGGAGTGCATTCTCATTTGAAATACAATTATGAAGGCAATGATGCAGAAGCAATTGAAAAAGCAATGAGAAAAATCATTGAGGATGATCAAAAAGATCCAATCATTACTAGAGTTGAAGAAAAAGAACATAACATTCATGTTTCCTATAATGTTGATGGCATTGATTGCGCAAATTGTGCAAAAGAATTAGAAGAAGAGATTGGAAAACTAGAAGGAGTATCTAACTGTACTTTAGTTTTTGGAATCCATTCAAAGCTTAACTATGATGTTACTTCTTCTTTAGTAAATGATGTTGAAAAACAAATGATCAAGATGATTGAAGATGACCAGGAAAATCCAGTCATTACAAAATTAGATGCAGTGAAGACAATGCATCAATTATTTGTTGTGGATGGCATTGATTGTGCAAATTGTGCAAAGGAATTAGAAGAAGAAATTGGTAAATTAGATGGTGTAACTAACTGTAGTTTAGAGTTTGGAATCCATTCTAAGTTGAATTATGATGTTGATCCTTCTTTCATGAGTACTGTGGAAAACAAAATGCGTAAGATCATTGAAGATGATCAAGAACATCCAGTCATCAAGAAAGTATCTCAAGAAATTGATAAAACATATAAATTCAATATTACAAATATTGATTGTGCTGATTGTGCAAATGAACTTGCAGAAAAAACAATGAAGATTATTGGTGTAAAATCATGCGATGCTGATTTTATGAATCAATTATTGATTGTTAAATGCAGTCCAAAAGACAAGAGTCGTATTGCTTCTGAAATGAAAGCAATGATTGCGGAAAATGAACCAGAAGTAGAATTTTCTGAATACAAGAAAGAAGAAAAGAAAATTGTTGAAGAAAAAGAAGATCATACAATGCTGGTTCGTTTGATTGTGGGTGCTGTGTTGTTTGGCTGTTCATTGTTTATGCAAAGTACACTGCAGATTGTTTTTGCATTAGGAGCATATCTTGTTCTTGGATATGATGTTTTGATCAAAGCTGTTCGTGGTATTGGAAGAGGACAGTTGTTTGATGAACATTTCTTAATGTCCATTGCTACATTAGCAGCAATTTATCAGCAGGAATGGAAAGAAGCTGCTGGTGTTATGTTGTTTTATCAGATTGGTGAATATTTCCAGGATCTTGCGGTTAGAAGAAGTAGAAAATCAATTGGTGAACTCATGAATATTCGTCCAGATTATGCAATGGTTAAGCGCAATGATGAATATGAGAAGGTTGATCCAGAAGAAGTACTGATTGATGAAATCATTCGTGTAAAGCCAGGTGAGAGAATTCCTCTCGATGGAATTGTTGTGAGTGGTTCCTCTTCTTTGGATACAGCTTCTTTGACAGGTGAAAGCAAGCTGAGAGATGTCGATGCAGGTGATGAAGTTATTTCTGGATCAGTCAACGAAACGGGTGTATTAGAGATTCAAGTAACAAAAGAATATGGTGAATCAACTGTTGCTAAAATACTAGACCTAGTAGAAAACAACGATGCAAACAAAGCACAACACGAAAAGTTTATTACAAAGTTTTCTAAGTATTACACACCAATTGTTGTATTTTTAGCAATTGCGGTAGCTCTTATTGTGGGAATTGCATTTGGAGACTTTAATGAAGGTATTCGCAGAGCTTGTACATTCTTGGTAATTTCTTGTCCATGTGCTCTTGTCATTTCAATTCCTCTATCATTCTTTGCGGGAATTGGTGGGTTATCTTCTAGAGGTATTTTAGTGAAGGGTGCAAATGTCATTGATGATCTGGCAAAAGTTAAACAGGTCATTATGGATAAAACTGGTACATTGACTTCAGGAAAGTTTGCGGTTGAAGAAGTTCTTTCAGCAGTAGATAAAGATCAATTGATTCTAGATGCAGCATATGCGGAACATTTTTCTAACCATCCAATTGCACAAGGGATTAAAGAAGCATGTCACTCTGAAATTCATGATGAAGAAGTAACAGATGCACAGGAAATTGCTGGCAGAGGATTAAGTGTAAAAGTGAATGGTGAAGAAATCTTAGCTGGCAATTATAAATTAATGAGTGAAAAAGGCGTTCAGTGTAAAGAAGAAACATCTACAGGAACACTTGTATATGTAGCTAAAAATGGTGTTTATGAAGGCTGTCTTGTATTAAGAGATCAGTTGAAAGAAGATGCGAAAGAAGCCGTTGATACACTGCATAAAGAAGGTAAGAAATGTATAATTGTTTCTGGTGACAATCAAGAAATTACATCTTCAATTGGCTTGCAGTTAGGCGTAGATCAGGCAATTGGCGGATGTATGCCTGAAGATAAAGTTAATACAGTGAAAAAGTACATGGAAGAAGGTATGACAGCGTTTGTGGGAGATGGTGTAAATGATGCGCCAGTCATTACTTTAGCAAATGTTGGCATTGCAATGGGAGCATTGGGAAGTGATGCTGCAATTGAAGCTGCAGATGTTGTTTTGATGGATGATTCCGTCAGCAAGATTTCACTAGCAATTGCTGCTAGTAAACGTATCTTATTTGTAGCGAATGAAAATATCTATGGAGCGATTGCTATTAAAGTATTAACTCTCATCTTCGGAGCTTTAGGCATCGCAAATATGTGGTGGGCAATTTTTGCTGATACTGGTGTTGCTATGCTTTGCGTATTAAATTCATTACGTTTATTACATATTGCACGCAAAAAATAAATAAACTAAGTCCAGAAAAGTCAGATTGCAAAATCTGTGAAACTAAGAGAACTTAGTTTTTCTTTCGAAACAATTTTTTTGAAAATTTAAAATTGCTTTACAATCATTCACAACAGGAATAACATAAACGCTATGAAAAATAAAATGTTTACAAATCGACAGCTTGGCAGATTAATTCTGCCTTTATTAGTAGAACAACTGTTAGTGATGCTTGTAGGAATGGCGGATACAATCATGGTATCCGCTGCAGGAGAAGCAGCAATTTCAGGCGTATCCATTGTAAATGATGTAAATAACCTGATTATAGCGATATTAACAGCGATTGCAGGCGGTGGTTCTGTTATTGTTACACAATATCTTGGAAACAAGGATGAAGAGAATACAAAGCTGTCAGCTTCACAGTTATTGATGATCAGTTTTGTGATTTCCTTAGTGTTCGGAATTTTATGTGTAGCTTTCCACAGTGTTATCCTGCATGCTTTATACAAAAGCATTGAAGTTGATGTAATGAACAGCGCGAGCGTATATTTCTGGATCACAGCATTGTCATTTCCGTTTTTAGGTGTATATAACAGTTCTGCAGCGTTATATAGAAGTATGAATCGCACAAATACAACGATGCGTGTTTCTATTCTGATGAATGTAATTAATGTTGTTGGAAACTTTATTTGTGTATATCTATTACATATGGGTGCTGCTGGTGTTGCATGGCCAACATTAGCAAGCAGAGTTGTTGCGGCAATTGTTATGCTAGCTCTATGCTTTGATTCAGAAGCACCAATCAGTGTCGTGTGGAAAGATATACTGACATGGAATCAAACGATTATTTCAAAAATATTATCCATTGCGATTCCAAACGGAATTGAAAATGGATTATTCCAGCTAGGAAAAGTCATTATCAGTATGTTTGTAGCAACGTATGGAACAATGCAGATTGCAGCAAATGGCGTAACGAATTCATTATGTGTATTGTGCTATACAACAGAAATGGCAATGCAGTTAGCGGTAGTAACGGTTGTTGGTCAATGTGTTGGTGCAAATGATTACGATCAGGCAAGATACTATATTAGAAAGATGCTGATTATGGCAATGGTCATGGCAGTTATCAACAATGTAATTTTATTTGTTGTAAGCCCTTTTGCCTTACAGTTATATACATTAAAAAATGAAACTCTGGCAATTACAGAAACAATCCTTGGTATGGAGTGTCTTGCGGTTGGGTTATTTCATGTACTTGCATTTGTATTACCAACATGCTTGAGAGCTGCAGGAGACGCAAAGTATACGATGTATGTGGGCGTTTTATCGATGTTCTTTGCACGTGTTGCAGGAGCTTATATATTAGGTACTGTCATGGGACTTGGTGTTGTTGGTACGAGAATTGCAATGTATATCGATTGGATTGTACGTATTGTCTTCTTTGCGATAAGATATAAGAGTGGAAAGTGGACACAGTATAGAGCAATTGAATAAAGTATGTTTGGAAAAGTAATCAATATTATCAGTATTATTGTATTAGTTTTGTTTGTTATTCTATTTATAATGAAGAAAGCAAATAGAAGGAAGGGAAGATGATCCCCCAATGTCATTAAGTTAAGGCATATAAATTCTTAGTGATATTAATTGAAAATTCAAGAAAACAAATCTTCAGCGAAAGTTAACAGCTTTTCTATAAGATTTGTTTTTTAATTCCTGAAATCATTGATTTCTCAAGCATGACGAAAATGCCAGTTGTGCTTTTCTTGAAATTATACTGGCATATTTTCTGCTAGACTGGCAGGTGATAATGTCAAGATGGCATTGAATAAAAAAAGAACGGAATTTCCGTTCTTTTAGACGTTAATATAACCAATTGTTGATTTTGTACCTGTACCTGCAGAAGATACCCAACGTTCATTATAGTGACCATTGAAACCACCTTCTACAATATGAACCATATCTCCCTCGACACCATCAACATAAGCAACATGTCCGTTATATACAGCGATACTGCCAGCAGTAGGTGATCCACTTACTGCGTAACCTAATGCTGCTGCATTTGCATACCATTGTGATGCATTTCCTAAGTTTGGTAATGCGATACCTCTTGCATTATATAAAGCCTGCCATGCACCAAATGTACAGTTAGACCAGCCACCACCATAAGGGTTAGCACCACCAGCTGTATATCCAAGACCAGAAGTATTTGTGTTTTCTCCACTAGCTCCTAATAAAGCAGCCTGTTCTGCAGCTTTTCTAGCTTCTTCTTCAGCTTGTGCCTGTGCTTCAGCTTCGGCTTGTGCAGCTTGTTCTGCAGCAATCTGATCTAATACTTCTTGAGGAGTCTTTACATTAACAACTAAATTCTGTGTTGTTGTATTACCTTGTAAATCAACAGCTTTATATGTGACTAGATAAGTACCATCAGTATTCATATCTAAGTTCTGTGTATCAAAAGTTAATGCTGGCAATTCACCAGAATCGTCGTTGATATAAGAAATGTAACTTTCAGGAATGAAAGTATCACCGTTATTAACAGTTACTTCATTGGATTTCAGTTTTAATGCTGGGGCGGAAACTACTTTCATGTTAACTGCCGCATTTTGTGTAAATGAATAACCAACAGAATCTGTTAAATTATCCGTATATACCAGGTTTACTTTTAATGTAACTGTCTGGATACCTGCTTTTGAAGTATCCAAGCCAGAAATATCAATACTTGATAAGTCAACGTTGATATCATCGATGTTCAGATTGTCATCAATATTACAACGATCTGTAATAACATCAGCTTTCAATGTTGCTGCTACATTTGTATCTCCTAGTTCAATATCGTAAACTGGTAAACTTCCTTTTAATGGATCATCAGCCTTAACGTCAGAGTTGATTGAGGCAGCTACAATAGCTCCCGCCGCTAACATTGGCAAGATGAATCTGAATGTCTTTTTTAATTTATTGTTCTTTTGCATACTAAAATATTAACAAATTCTTAAGTCTGTATCAAATTTTCAGAAGCTTTCACACACTTATCCCAAACTGTAAGCGTTTACATTTAATATGTTTCACATTTCTGTCACAATCATAAATAAAATAAATTGAATTATGATATTAAA
Source organism: Bulleidia sp. HCP3S3_C9 (assembly GCF_052064035.1). Lineage (NCBI taxonomy): Bacteria > Bacillati > Bacillota > Erysipelotrichia > Erysipelotrichales > Erysipelotrichaceae > Bulleidia > Bulleidia sp. HCP3S3_C9. Next base: position 13,256 of record NZ_JBQHWJ010000004.1, read on the forward strand.
AAATTGGTATTTGTTATAAAATCCTTGTTATGAGATTAGTAATTCAAAGAGTAAAACATGCTTCTGTTGAAATAGACGGAGCAATTCATGGCAAGATCAATCAAGGATATATGATTTTAGTTGGCATTCAAAATGAAGATACAAGAGAAATTGTTGAAAAAATGGCTGAAAAGGTCGCAAAACTAAGAATTTTTACAGATGAAGAAGATAAGATGAATTTGAATCTTTCACAGATAGACGGATCTATTCTATCGATTTCTCAATTCACTTTATATGCAGACTGTCATAAAGGAAATCGTCCTTCTTTTTCATATGCTGGTAAACCAGCGATTGCAGAACCTTTATACATGTATTTCAATGAATATTTAAGAAAGATTGGAATTCATGTAGAAGAAGGTATCTTTGGTGCAGATATGAAGGTGGATTTATTGAATGATGGACCTGTTACAATCATATTGGACAGTGATATAGATATTCGAAAATAGGAGGTGAAGGATGGCTGAAGTTATTTATGGCAGCGAACTATCTCAAGAAATCAGAGATGAGATGAGACAGCAGATTGATGCAATTAAGCAAAGTGGTAATCGTGTACCGTGTCTAGCTGTTGTTCTTGTTGGGGATAATCCTGCTTCCATTTCCTATGTTAAAGGAAAAGAAAAAGCATGTGCAAGTGTTGGAATTCATAGTGTAGAACTGATATTGCCAGCTTCTATTTCACAAGAAGAATTAAACAGTGAACTGCAGCGTTTATCGAATGATCCTGGAGTAGATGGTATTTTATTACAGTTGCCTCTTCCAAAAGGTTTAGATGAAAATGAAGCAGTATCCTATATTTCTTCTAATAAAGATGTAGATGGCTTAACACCAGTGAATTTTGGCAAGCTGTTCTTAAATGAACCGGCATTTGCTCCATGTACACCAAGTGGTATTTTAGAGTTGTTAAAACGTATGCATTGTGATCCGAAAGGAAAGCATGCGGTTGTGATTGGAAGAAGTAAACTTGTCGGAACGCCTGTTGCTCGTTTACTTCAAAATGCAAATGCTACGGTAACGATTTGTCATTCCCACACAAAAAATTTAAAAGAAATTACAAGAATGGCAGATATATTGATTGTGGCGATTGGTTCTCCAAAGTATATTGATGCTTCTTATGTAAAAGAGGATGCATATGTTATTGATGTAGGCGTGAATCGATTAGAAGATGGCCATTTATGTGGGGATGTAGATTTTGAATCTGTAAAGAATCATTGTCGTGCGATTACACCTGTTCCAAAAGGGGTTGGGCCTATGACAATTACAATGTTATTAAAGAATACAATAGAAGCGTATAAGCGAGGGTATTGTAATGGTAAATGAATATGGATTGAATGATATCGTTGAGATGAAAAAGGAACATCCGTGTCATAAAAGTAAATATTGGCAGATTATTCGTATGGGCGCGGATATAAAAATTAAATGTATGGGGTGTGGAAACGTAATTATGTTTCCTCGTCATGAATTTGAGCGTAAAATGAAAAAGGTTGTGGAGAAAGCTCCACAGGAATAAAGAAGGGAAGTAAATTAGAAAATGTCATTAACAGCAGGTATTGTCGGTTTACCAAACGTAGGTAAATCAACACTTTTTAACGCAATTACAAATAGCCAGGTATTGGCAGAGAACTATCCGTTTGCGACAATTGCGCCAAACGTAGGTGTCGTAGAAGTTCCTGATCAAAGAATGGAAGACTTTGTAGAAGCATTCCATCCAAAGAAAACAATTTATACAACATTTGAATTTACTGATATTGCAGGTTTAGTGAAGGGTGCATCCAAGGGTGAAGGTCTAGGAAACCAGTTCTTAGGAAACATCCGTTCTACAGATGCTATTATTCACGTTGTTAGATGCTTTGATGATTCAAATATTGAACACGTAGAAGGTTCTGTTGATCCAGTACGTGATATTGAAGAAATCAATCTTGAATTAGCAATTGCAGATTTGGATTCTGTAGAAAATCGTATCAGCAAAATCGCAAAGAAAGCACAGACAAAAGATAAAGATGCCGTCAAGGAAATGGAAACATTAACAAAGTTTAAAGAACAATTACTGGATGGCAAGGCTGTTCGTTTACTGGATCTCAATGACAGTGATCTTGAAATTATGAAAAACTATGGTTTATTGACAGCGAAACCAGTCATTTACGTAGCAAATATGTCTGATGATGAAATTAATGATCCTGAAAGCAATCATTACTATCAAGATGTTAAGAAACTGGCAGAAAGTGAAGGCAGTGAAGTCATCGCAATCTGCGCAAAGATGGAAGAAGAATTGTCAGGTTTAGATAAAGAAGAAAAACAGGCATTTCTTGACGACCTGGGAATTAAAGAATCTGGCTTAGATCAGATCATTCAGGCTGCATATCATTTATTAGGACTACGTACTTTCTTTACAGTTGGTGAACCAGAATGCAGAGCCTGGACCTTCCATGAAGGAATGAAAGCACCACAGTGTGCTGGTGTCATTCACTCAGATTTTGAAAAGGGATTTATCCGTGCAGAAGTATATGGATATGAAGATTTCATGAAATATGGCAGTGAAAAAGCGCTCAAAGAAGCTGGTAAACTCCGTGTTGAAGGAAAGGAATATGTCATGCAGGATGGCGATGTTGTTTTCTTCAGATTTAATGTTTAAAGATTTGTGATAAAATAATATTAGATTAGGAGGTTTACATATGAAACTCGTATTAGCTATCGTTTCTAACGATGATGCTTCCGCTGTAACTTCAGCACTCACAAAAAATAATTTCTACATGACTCGTTTGTCTACAACCGGCGGCTTTCTCAGAGCTGGCAATACAACGTTAATCGTCGGTACAGATGACGATCTAGTTGATAAATGTATTGATGTTATTGGTTCTGAAGCAAAAAGACGTACTGAAATCGTTCCATCTACAGCTAGCTATGATATTGGACGCTATGCTTCTTTCCCTGTAGAAGTACAGGTTGGTGGAGCTACAATCTTCGTTCTTGATGTAGATCAGTTTAAGAAACTATAAGAAGTGTAAAGCAGGGTAACCTGCTTTTTAAATGAAATGGAAATTAGAAAAAGTAAGAAAAGTGATGTTCTGCAAATCGTAGAAATTATAAATCAGGCAAAAGCATATTTAAAAGAAAATGATATTCCACAATGGCAGAATGGCTATCCTGATGCGTGTGATGTATTGGATGATATTCAAAAGGGTGGTGCGTATTGTGCGTGTGAAAATGGAGAGGTGATAGGATATTCATATATTTCATCTCTTGCAGAACCTAACTATACTGTTATTGATGGTGCATGGTTTAATGATGATCCATATATTGTGATTCATAGAATATGTGTTGATTCATCAATGAAAGGTAAAAATGTTGCTTCCCTGTTTATAGAAAAAGCAAAAGAAATTGGCAGAGAAAAAGATATTTTCAACATTCGTATTGATACGCATGAAAAGAATGTATCGATGCAGAGAATGGTTGAAAAGAATGGATTTAAAAAAACAGGAATCATCTATGTCAAAGATGGTTCCCCTAGATATGCATATCAATTGATTGTTTGTAAGTAAGCAATCAATTTTTCTTTATTGTTGGCTGTTTTTTCTTCAATGACTGCATTCAATAATTGATTGAGGTACAGTGAAATATCTTTTCCTGTATATCCTAAAGCAATCATATCTTTTCCATTGATTTGAAGCTGTTTTAAGCTGTAACAATCATTGTTTTGAATAATGGATTGATAAATATGGAAAGATTGTTCATATGACGTTAAATCGTAGGCTTCTCGGTAATTTAAATATTGCATGAAATCACATGACATATCTTTCAATAAATATAAAATGTCTGTTTTTGTGGATATTGGTGCATTTCTGTATTTGATCATTTGAGAAATTGCGGTGATTTCTTTGTTTGAATATTTCATGTATTTTAATGTGTGTTTAACATCACTGAATGCAGGATCTGATAATACTAGAGCAAAACGAATTCTGTAGTCTTGTCTAGAATTCTGTAATCGCTGAATCAATTGTTCCCAGTTCACTGAATCCATTTCTTTTAGAAATACAGAGAACACCTTTCTATATGGATACAATAAAGGAACACAGCCTTCGCCAGCAAAAAACTTATTCATCTCTTCCTGAATTCTTTCGATGGAAACATAAGACAATGTTTCTTTTGTATCTAAGATTGCTTTTGATGTATGATCATCAATTGAAAAATTGAGCTGTGAAGCAAAGCGAATCGCTCTTAAAATACGTAATGCATCTTCTTCAAAACGTTGATAAGGATCCCCAATGCAGCGAACAATCTTTTTTTCAATATCTTCTTTTCCATTGAAAAAATCTAAAATACCAGTTTCTTCACAATAGCAAAGGGCATTAATTGTGAAATCTCTACGTGCACAGTCTTCTTTGATTGTCCGTGTGAAAATGACTTCGTCTGGATGGCGGTGATCTTTGTACTCTGCATCTTTTCTATAGGTAGTGATTTCTACAGGAATATGTTTTGAAACGACAGTGACTGTGCCGTGTTTTAAACCTGTATCAATTGTATGATAGGCATGAAAAACCTGCTTTGTTTCTTCTGGGAGCGCACTTGTGGTCAAATCATAGTCGTTGACAGGCTTGTTTAGCAAAATAGAACGGATTGCCCCGCCAACCACAAAGCATTCATAACCGTGTTTGTTTAATTCTTTCATTAAAATAGATACATATTCTGGAATTTCTAATTTCATATGAAATATTATACGGTAAAATAGATAAAAAAGATGGAGATATTCATATGAGAATTGGACAAAGTACTGATATACATCAATTAACTGAAGGCAGAAAACTTGTTTTAGGTGGTGTTGAAATTCCGCATACAAAAGGATTGGCTGGACATTCTGATGCTGATGCATTAACGCATGCGGTGGCAGAAGCTGTTTTAGGTGCACTTGCATTAGGGGATTTAGGAAAATGGTTTCCTGATACAGATGAAAAGTGGAAAGGTGTGAATTCACAAATTATTTTAAAAGAAGTTGCTAGAATGATGGATGAAAAAGGATATCGAATTGGAAATGTTGATTCACTGATTATGATTGAAAAACCTAAAATGGCACCACACATTGAAAAAATGAGACAAAACTTCGCGGATGCATTACATTGTTCAATTGATCAAGTCAGTGTCAAGGCAACACGTGGAGAAAAGATGGGATTTGTTGGCAGAGAAGAAGGTGTGCAGGCATTTGCAATCGTTCTTCTTGAGGAAAAATAAAAATGTTTAAAAAGACAACTGAAGAAAAGGTGTTGAGAGATCCCGTACATGGGTATATTCATGTGGAGCTGCAGGTTGTATGGGATGTGATCAATTCCAGCTGGTTTCAACGTCTCAGAAGAATACGTCAGCTAGGTGGTGCGTATGTTGTATATCATTGCGCAGAACATTCAAGATTTGGGCATTCTTTAGGCGTATATGAACTTGTTAGAAGAATGGTCAGTGAAGTACAGGATATTTCAAATGCCTTAAATGAAAGGGAAAAAGTAACCGCAATGCTTGCGGGGCTTTTACATGACATTGGTCATGGCCCATATTCTCATGCGTTTGAAGGTGTTACGAAAACAAGCCATGAAGAGTTTACGTGCAGAATCATTGAAGAAAATACAGAAATTACAAGAATTCTTGAAGATTGTTGCGAAGGATTGAGTAAAGATGTAGCGGATGTGATTCGACATGAAAGCAGCAATCCATTATTGAGTCAGCTGATTTCTTCACAATTAGATGCGGATCGCTTTGATTACTTGTTAAGAGATGCATATTTTACTGGTACAAAATATGGAGAATATGATCTTGAAAGAATCTTGAGAACAATGCGTGTACATGATGGAAAGCAGCTTGTAATCAAAGAAAGTGGCGTATATGCGGTTGAAAACTACATTATGGCACGTTATCACATGTACTGGCAGGTTTACTACCATCCCGTTGCTAGAAGCTATGAAACCGTACTGCATTTGCTTTTTAAGCGATTGAAAGATCTGGGATATGAAAATGCTGATGAACATGTCATTTCTCTATTTGAACCAATTATTTCAGGAAAAAAGATATCTTTAGATGCCTATTTTCAACTTGATGAAACGTCGTGTGGATATGGTTTCCATTTGTTGACAAAGCATCCTGATCCAATTATTTCAGATTTAGCAATTCGTATTCGAGATCGTATTTTATTTGAATATCAAGATTCTCAGCCAAATGAGAACCGCAAGGTCAGAAATACATTGAAGAAGAATGGATATGATCTGCATTATTACTGGGCAAAAGATGAGGTTGCACAATCTCCATATGTTCCGTATTCTGGTTCTGGTACAGGAAGCATATGGGTACGTATGAAAGATGGTTCAACAAAGGAATTATCGAATGCTTCCAATATCGTATATTCTTTGATCCATGGACCAGAGAAAGATGACAATAAAGTGTATTTTCCTAAGGTGGAGTAATGAAAGTAAGAATACAGTTAAAACAAATTAATTTATTAGAAAATGAAGAAAAAATAATTGCGGATGGAAATGCAATTTTAGAAAGCAATCATTTGAAATACAAAGAAAAAGATGAAAATGCTTTGCATTTTGTGACGTTTGAAGAAGATGAGGTTACATTAGAGAGAAAATGTGATATTTCTTCCACTACAGTTTTAAAAAATGGAAAATTTGGTCATTCGACGATAAAAAGTCCATATGGGGATATGGAGATGAAAACAAAAACACACAAAGTCGTAAAAAGCGAGTCGCTATGGGCTGTTGAATACAGTGTGATTTGTGAAAATGAAGAAATTTTACGCCAAAGGTTGGAGTGGAACATACAATATCTTTCATAATGTATCTTGACTTTATATCTTCCACAATGTAACATACTTGCGCAATAAAGAAATCGTTTGCATTTTAAAATGCGTAGATAAGGGAGATAAAAAATGAGCGTTTCACAGAGCATGACGGATGTAGCTTACCAGTGCTTGTCAAAGAGAAAAAAAGAAATCGATTTTGCAAAACTTTGGGCAGAAGTAAGTAAGCAAATGAGCATTCCGGAAGAAAAATTAAGAAAGAAAAAGAGTCAGTTCTATTCAGAACTGATGCTTGATTCAAGATTTGCTTCTTTAGAAGGAAACAAATGGGATCTAAGAAACAGAAGAAAGTTTGATGAAGTTCATATCGATACAAGTGAGATTGCGATGGATGATGAAGACCTCGACGAAACACTGGATAAGAGCGGATTAGACCTTCCTACTGGGGATGATGCATTTGACAATTAAAAAATGAAAGAGGGGCCACTTGAAGTGACCCCTTTTTTGGAAAGGTGAAGAATATGGAGCCAGACAAGAATTTGAAAGAGGAGCAGCATACAGAAGAGCTGCCTATCGTTGAAGATGTTGTATATCATCACGAAAATGAAGAGGATACATTGGATGAACCTGTTGAAAAACCGGTGCGTATGACCCCTATTACTGTGGATTTGGATGATGCTGAGAAAGACGATATTCACATTGGAATGTCGGAAAAGAAAGCAGAGACAAAAAAAGAAGAACCTGAAACAATTGATAAAAAACCAGCAAATCATAAAAAGAAAACATGGATTTTTATTGTACTGGCGGTTGTGTGTGTCATTTGTATTGGTGGGTATTTGCTGATTTCTAATTATGAAAAACAGCAGCAGGCGAAACAGGCTGCGTATGATAAGATCTATAACCAATTAAAAGTTACTTTTAAAGAAGATGAAAAGGATGCTGATGGCAACAAAGTGGATTTGACAATCTATGAATATGGCGTTGAAGCGAATGATCCACTTTCGATTGTGGATACACACTATGGTGATATCCAATGTAATCCATCAACGATTGATACATCTAAAGTAGGAACGCAGAAGCTTGTATATACAGTTTCTATGGATGACAGCTATGGTCAGAAAGTTACGAGAGATTTTTCTTTGAATATTACTGTGCATGATACCCAGTCTCCACAGATTACATTGAAAGAAAGCAAAGTGACAATTACAGAAGGTGATGCATTTGATGCAGCAGATAATATTGAATCTGTGAAAGATGCTGTTGATGGTGATCTGCAGTTTGTTGAAACGGAACCTGAAAAGGAAGAAAAGAATGCACCATATTATTCGAAAGGCTGGTATACGATTTCTAGTGATGTAGATACAGAAACACCTGGAAGTTACAATGTACGTTTAAAAGCTTGCGATATCAATGGAAATGCAACAGATCTTGCTTTTAGTGTTGCCGTTAAGAAAAAAGAACCGTCATCATTTATGACAATTGGTACAAGAACATATACGCAGGCTTTGGGACAGATGAATGAAGGAAAAGACGAAGCAAGTGAAGGCCAAGGTAAATGGGAAGATGTGAATTCTTATCTTGGAAATGTATTGTATCGTTCAGATGTATATGATAATCAAGAAACAATGATGAATGATGGTCAGCAATATGTAAAAGATCACTTTGATGATTTGACAAAAAATAAGGAATCAAAGAGTTTACAGATCATTGGAAAGATATCCATAGATACAAAAGAAGCAACGTTATATTACATGTCTGCATTAGATGATAATGGCGAAGTTATGTATTATTTTTATGCAATTGTATGAAAAAAATGTAAATAAGTGATTCGTATCACAAGTAAAGCTTGTCATGGAGGTTAATCGCGACTAAAATATAGGTACCAAAATATAGGAGGAATCGAAATATTATGGCATTAGTTTCTGCAAAAGAAATGGTTGAAAAGGCTCACGAAGGACATTACGCTATTCCAGCCTTCAACATCAACAACTTAGAATGGACAAAGGCTGTGCTTGCTGGCGTACAGGAAGCAAAGTCCCCAACAATCTTACAGGTATCTGAAGGTGCTGGTAAGTACATGGGTGGCTTCAAGACAGTCGCTGACATGGTTCGTGATCTTTATGAATCAATGGGTATTACTGTTCCAGTAGCTCTTCATTTAGACCATGGCACATACGAAGGTGCAAAGGCTTGTATCGAAGTTGGTTTCACATCTGTTATGTTTGATGGATCTCATTACGATTTTGATGAAAACGTTGCTAAGTCCAAGGACATCATCTCTTTAGCTCATTCAAAGGGTATCTCTGTTGAATGTGAAGTTGGTGGTATCGGTGGTACTGAAGATGGTGTTACATCTAACGGTGAATTAGCTGATCCAAAGGAATGTGCTGAAATCGCAGCTTTAGGCGTTGATTTCTTAGCTGCTGGTATTGGTAACATCCATGGTGTATATCCTGCTGACTGGAAGGGATTAAACTTCGACAGATTAAAGGAAATTGACGAAGCTGTTGAAGGCAAGCCACTAGTATTACACGGTGGTTCTGGTATTCCATTTGAACAGGTTCACGAAGCTGTTACACTTGGTGTATCTAAGGTTAACATCAACACAGAATTACAGTTAGAATTCGCTGCAGCTACAAGAGCTTACATCGAAGCTGGCAAGGATAAGGAAGGCAAGGGTTATGACCCACGTAAACTTCTCAAGCCAGGTACAGAAGCTGTAACAAAGAAGGTTGTTGAACTTTGCGAAGCTTTCGGCTCTGCTAACAAGGCTTAATTGCTGAAAAACTATGAAAGAATCCATAATGTATGGGTTCTTTTTTTGTGCAGTTTATATCTATTAGCACTTCAGAAGAGCGCGCCGTCCTCATAGGGCGGTGGTGAATTCAGCGTTACTGTTAACTGATGTACTCTTCTATTCTTTTGATTTCTGTGCTGCTATAAAACAATATATTTTCGCATAAATAAGCCATATTCTGCACTTTATATATGATATAATATATGAGTAAAAAGGACTTATTCATGTACAGAACTGACAGGATTTATGTAACCGAAAATCATGAGCTGTATGCATATCTGGATGGCTTTGCTCACAAGGCAAAGTGTCTTCATAATGCTGCATTGTTCCGTGTTCGTAACGCCTTTACTGCATACAACAAGACTGCTTTGACAGCTAATGAGAAAGAAGTTCAAGGCGAGCTTGCACTTCTTAAAGGTCAGAAGTCTTACTATGTGCCTGGGTATGGCATATTGCAGAGGCTTATGCGTATTACAAATAATCCTGATTTCTTTTCCGGGCTTCCTATGCAGACTGCACAGCATGTCATCAGACAGGTCTGTACAGATTTCAAAGGCTGGCTTGCCTCTTTAAAGAAATACAGGAAAGATCCTTCTGGTTATACAGGGAAACCTAAGATGCCTGGATACTGCAGGAATGATACAGCTTCTTATCTTTTTACCAATCAGGATGCTGTCATCTATGATGGGAAACTGAAGCTTCCTCGTACAAAGATTCGCATTCCTGTACGCAGAAGACATGGCAGGCTGATGGAAGTAAAGGTGAAACCTGTTTCTGGTGGATACGAGCTTTTACTTGTCTATCAGGTAAAAGCTGCTTCTGTACAAAGCGGTAAACATGCAGCTGCAGTTGACTTTGGTGTAGACAACACAATGGCTGTTGTTTCAGATACGGGTAAAAGTATTCTTTTTAAAGGCAGATTCATCAAATCAGTCAATCAGTATTTCATGAAGAAAAAAGCTGAACGTATCAGTCTGATGAGCAAAGAAAAAAAACAACAGAACGTGTGTGGTCAAAGTATCTTGACAGACTTTCTGCATACAGAACCAGCTACATCAGAGACTGCTTTCATAAAATGAGCAGGAAGCTGCTTGTCTGGTGCCAGCGCAATGACATCGCTGTCTTGTGTTAGGCTCTAATGTTTTCTGGAAACAGAACAGTTGCATTGGTACAGTGAACAATCAGAATTTTGTCAGCATTCCTTTTGAAATGCTCAAATCCATGATTGAATTGAAAGCATGTGAGTATGGCGTAACTGTTGTCAGAAATGAAGAGTCATATACAAGTAAGGCAAGTTTTCTGGACGGCGACGATATCCCGGTCTATGCAGAAGGTGATGAAACGAAACATCATTTTTCTGGAAAACGTATTCAAAGAGGCCTGTATCGTTCATCAGATGGAACTGTATTGAATGCAGATATCAATGGTGCTGCAAATATTTTAAGAAAAGCAGGCTGTGATACATCATCAGTAATATTAACAAATCTGTTGAATCCAGAAGTTTTTGCATTTGCAGATTTAAACAGGTAACTGTGTAAAAACAGTAGAGGTCGAGTGAACCGGCCATTGTGAAAACATAGTGACAGCCGTAAGGTGCATAGCTACAGATCACAAGAATCAAAATCCCTATGGTAATACCCTTCTCTGTATGAGAAGAGTACATCACAGGGATACCACATCGGAACTACGTATCAGGTGTGGTAGTTCATTGCAAATTTTAAAAACATGCGTATAAAAAAATCTATAACAAGACAGAAGAAGATTAATAATTAATATTTCATTAAAAGAGTCAAGGTTTATTAACTTTGATTCTTTTTTTACTTGAAAATGCAATGTATTCACATAACAATCCCAAAATAATGGAATGGAATAGTCATGTATCGATAAAAAACAAAGAAAAAAATAAATAAATAAACATAAAATTGAAAAAATGCATTAAAAAATTGTCAACGATCGAAAAAAATCACATAAATTTACGAAAATTAGTATCAATCTATCAGAATTTTATTGTATACGCTTACATCTTCGGGATAGAATATTTTTACAAGAAAGGAAACGTAAAGTTTTATGAAAGAAAAATTTATGAATGGCCTTCTTACTCTTGCAGGTAAGATGCAGTCAAACGTAGTCCTCTCAGCAATCAAGGATGCGTTTATTGACAACATGCCAGTCGTCATTTGGGGTGCTTTCTGTACTCTGTTCCAGTTCGTCTTATGTCAGGTCGGTGGTGTGCCTGATCCAAAAACAGGAGAATTGATCTACTACATTTCTCTAGCTAACGTTCCAGGCTTTGCTTGGCTACAGACATTAACACCAATCTTCACAACAGCTAACTATGGATGTATGAACTTCATGGCTGTCGCAGTATGTGTACTTGTTTCCATGCATTTTGCTGAAAACATTGGACATCCAAACGACAAGACAGTTCCTGCTGTAGCTCTTGCTTCATTCGTTACACTCATCAACACAACAGCTTCTACAACAACAGAAAGTGGAGAAACAGTAACAATTTCTAACGTTGTTGCTTCTTCTTACACAAAAGCTGATGGATTATTCGTAGGCTTACTTGTTGGTATCTTAACAACATTGCTTTATGTTAAACTCGTTGATTCAGGTAAGTTGAAGATTTCTCTTCCTGATTCAGTACCACCAAACGTATCACAGTCATTCGCAGTATTGTTCCCAACAATCATCACAATTCTTTGTGTATCTATCGTTGGTTATATTACATCCTTATTTGGCTTAACAATGTTTGATGTTATTTCAACAATCATGAAGCCAATAGAAAAGATTATGACAGGTCTACCTGGATACCTTGTTGTTGTATTAATTATGCAGTTACTATGGTGGTTCGGTATCCATGGTCCAAACGTTATGAGTGCTGTTACAACACCATTCATGACAAAGATGATGGCTACAAACCTTGAACTTTACCAGTCTGGTGAAGGCGTTACATCTGCAGGTGTATTCTATACATCTGGATCTCAGTATTCTATTATCTCTGGACCATTCGGCGCAGGCTGGTTCTCACCAACAGGCTCTGGTATCACAATGGGATTGATCATCGCAGTTATGCTCTTCTCTAAGAGAGATGATTTCAAGGCTATCGCTAAGTTAGCTATTCCTTGTGGAATCTTCAACATCAATGAACCAATTATCTTCGGTATCCCAATGGTTATGAACGCTATGTTCGCTGTACCATTCTTCTTAGCTCCAGTAGCTTGTGTATGCTGTGGTTACTTAGTACAGTCATTAGGACTCTGCCCACTATTCGTTATCGACGTTCCATGGACAACTCCAGTTGGTTTATTCGGTTTCTTAGCATCTTCAGGAAATATCATGGGTGCTATCTGGCAGGCAGTGATTATCTTAGGTGTATCAACATTGATCTACACACCATTCGTCATTGCAGCAAACCGTCAGGAAGCAGAAGCTTAATTCTAACGAAGCATCTAAAGAATCAGAGAAAATCTCTGGTTCTTTTTTTACGTGTGAAGTTATCCTAAGAAAAATTTTTTCGATTTATCCTATATTGATAGTGAAATTGAACATTATTATGTTTATTTTAAGGTGAACTGAAATGAAAATGTGAAAACAAACACATCAAATTCACACAAAAAAGAAAATATTTTTTCAACGAATCTTAGAGAATTTTCTCTGAAAACGTTTTTATTTTGTTTTATTGGCAAAAAATATTAAAAAGTGTCAAATACAGAGCTATAAAATACTTTTTTCAGAAAACTTTGTTCCACAATTTGAAATTTACATTGAAATCCCTTTCATTGCCATCTAAACTAACTGATGTCGAAAGGGGATTTGAAAAAATGAAAGACAAATTTATGAATGGCCTTCTTACTCTTGCAGGTAAGATGCAGTCAAATACAGTTCTTTCCGCTGTAAAGGACTCATTTATTGACAACATGCCAGTCGTCATTTGGGGCGCTTTCTGTACTCTGTTCCAGTTTGTATTATGCCAGACTGGTGGTGTACCAGACCCAAAAACAGGAGAAATGATCTACTACATTTCTCTAGCTAACGTTCCAGGCTTTGCTTGGCTACAGACATTAACACCAATCTTCACAACAGCTAACTATGGTTGTATGAACTTTATGGCAGTAGCTATCTGCGTACTCGTTTCCATGCACTATGCAGAAAACATTGGACATGCTAACGACAAGACAGTTCCAGCAGTAGCACTTGCTTCATTCGTTACATTAATCAACACAACAGCTTCCACAACAACAGAAAGTGGAGAAACAGTTACAATTTCTAACGTTGTATCTTCTTCTTACACAAAGGCTGATGGATTATTCGTTGGTTTACTTGTTGGTGTTTTAGCTACATTACTTTATGTTAAACTTGTTGATTCAGGTAAGTTGAAGATTTCTCTTCCTGATTCAGTTCCACCAAACGTATCACAGTCATTCGCAGTATTGTTCCCAACAATCATTACAATTTTGATTGTATCTATCGTTGGTTACATTTGCTCTATGTTTGGTTTAACATTATTCGATATTATTACAACAATCATGAAGCCAGTTGAAAAGATCATGACTGGTCTTCCTGGATATGTCGTAGTTGTATTGATTATGCAGTTATTATGGTGGTTCGGTATCCATGGTCCAAACGTTATGAGTGCTGTTACAACACCATTCATGACAAAGATGATGGCTACAAACCTTGAACTTTACCAGGCTGGTGAAGGCGTTACAGCTTCTGGTGTATTCTATACAGCAGGATCTAAGTATTCTATTATTGCTAACCCATTTGCTTCTGGATGGTTCTCATCCACAGGTTCTGGTATCACAATGGGCTTGATCATTGCCATCATGCTCTTCTCTAAGAGAGATGACTTCAAGGCTATTGCTAAGTTAGCTATTCCTTGTGGAATCTTCAACATCAATGAACCAATTATCTTCGGTATCCCAATGGTTATGAACGCTATGTTCGCTGTACCATTCTTCTTAGCTCCAGTAGCTTGTGTATGCTGTGGTTACTTAGTACAGTCATTAGGACTCTGCCCATTGTTCGTTATCGACGTTCCATGGACAACTCCAGTTGGTTTATTCGGTTTCTTAGCATCTTCAGGAAATATCATGGGTGCTATCTGGCAGATCGTAATTATCGTTGGTGTATCAACATTGATCTACACACCATTCGTAATTGCAGCAAACCGTCAGACAGAAGAAGCTTAAGATTAAATTTTGTCAAAGAATCAGAGTGCATCTCTGGTTCTTTTTCAATTGTTCACAATGTGAAAAAAATACTGGAATTCCTTGCTATTTAAGCAAATAAATAGGATAATAATCGCATGGCAGAAAGAGAAAATAAGAAAAAGTTAACTAAAGAAGAACTGCATGAAGAAAATGAAAAAATTCGTGCAGAAATGCGAGCTAAAAACGCAACAAGCAAACAAGATCAACAAAGATTAGTTCGTTCCTTAAGTAAAAAGAATATGCTGACATATGCTCTTGTTCTTTTCCTTCCACCTGTAGGTATCTACATGATCTGGAAGAAAAAAGAAGAGTTGTATATGAATACACCTTCTTTATATTTATGGACATTTGTTGGTGTGATGGTTATTTTTGCTTGGATTCAACAAATCGTTCGTTATTTTGCATAAAAAAAGAAGCCATAGTTTGCTTCTTTTTTTAGTGCATTTTCTTTTTACTTGTAATCATGCCAATCATAAATGCAATTATAGATGGAATCAGCCAGCAAAGATCTTTGTTAGGTGGAAAAGACAGTATAAAGTTTGTTATAAATGGGATTTGAATGTTTATCGAATTCAAAGAATAGATGATAGAAAGAATTGTAACAGTATAGATTGTTATTGGATATGTATTTGGATAACGTTGCATTTTGTCTTTTAGCAGTCCTAATATAACAAGTGCCATTGCAACAGGGTAAATGGTTGTAAGTATAGGAACTGAAATTGTTAAGATCTGATCTAATCCAAAGATACTGACAACACAAGAGATGATTGTGAAAAGGGTGATCCATTTTTTG
Organism: Bulleidia sp. HCP3S3_C9; assembly: GCF_052064035.1. NCBI lineage: Bacteria > Bacillati > Bacillota > Erysipelotrichia > Erysipelotrichales > Erysipelotrichaceae > Bulleidia > Bulleidia sp. HCP3S3_C9. The sequence continues at coordinate 28,879 of NZ_JBQHWJ010000004.1, forward strand.
TAAGCAATTTTTGAAATAGATGAGAAGAATTCGGAGCAGCTGCATAGTAGTCCAATGCATGTTGTTAAACAGGATAGTACATAAATGATTGCTAATGCAATTAAACCATATGTTCCGAATAGATGATAAACAATGTTACTCAAAACATTTGCACCATTATTTGCATTTTGGAATAAACCGGCAGATAATGCACCAACGAGCGTCATACCTGTATAAATAACAAACAAGAAGAATCCGGCAATCCATCCTGCGCTGATGGTGGAAGAAATGACGGATTTTTCATCTTTGATGCCTTTTGCACGCGCATTCATAGAAATAATTGCACCAAAGTTTAATGCGGCAATTGTATCCATTGTGTTATAGCCATCCATGAATCCTTGCGAAAGCTGGTTTGTTTTATATGCGATAGATGGATCAGGTAAATGATGTGGTGCTTTGATGAAACATCCAATGGTTACCAATAACATCATGACAATTAATACTGGTCCGAGTATTTTCCCTAAAGTATTCATGAGCTTTTCAGGATGCAATGAAAGGTAATAAGAGATAGCAAAAAAGATGACGGAGTATAGAATGCGGATCGCTGTAGAAATGCTGGATGTAAAAGGAATGACTGCCATCTCAAAAGATACGGCAGCATTTCTAGGAATTGCCAGGCCAGGACCGATTGCTGAAAATGCGAGAATGGAAAAACATAATGCAAATTTATGGCTGATATTAGAAGATAATTCTACTAAGCCTCCCCATTTTGCAATAGCAACCACACCTAAAACAGGGAAAATAATTGCACTGATGCTGAATCCCAATAAAGCAATCATAGATGTATTTCCTGCCTGGAACCCCATCCATGGTGGAAATATAAGATTTCCTGAACCGAAAAACATCGAAAATAATGCGATAGAGAGTAATACAGTTTCTTTTGCTGATAATTTTTTCATAATCTTTCCTTTCTTTGTTTTTTGTGTTGGAAGATTCTGAAACAAAAAATCGTCCCAGAATTTACTGAGACGACATATCTGCAAATATCCCGCGGTACCACTCAATTTATATAACAAAAAAATGTTATATCCCTCCAGCTCCAACAAGCTTTTGATCGATAACGGAATCACACGGGTAAAGTTACTATGATTCACTCACCAGCTCAAAAGTGACTTCCGAAGATAGCATATTACCTTATTTCCACCACATAAAGCTCTCTATAAACTGTATTATCTTCGTTATTTCTTTTTCTTAGCTTTTATTTGTCACAATTTTAACATTCGCAAAGTGATGATGCAATGGTGAATCAACATTTATTTCGTTAGGAAAAAATGGTAAAATCTTTTTATGAGGATTATTGATAAAATCAGGAATCGTGAAAATTTTACGCCAACAGAAAGTGCGTTGGCTTCATATCTGCAAGAGCATCCAAAAGAGGCTACAAATTTATCTTTGAATGAATTGTCAGATACCTTACATGCGTCTAAGAGTAGTATTATTAGATTCTGTAAAAAATTAGGGTATAAAGGTCATAAGGAATTATGTGTTCAATTAGCAAAAGAATTAGATACTTTTGTTTTTAATGGAAAGGAATTGAACTATTCTGTTCCTTATGAATTGTCAGACTCCAAAAAGATGATTGCGGATAAGACATATGCTATTGTTATGGGTGCTTTAAATGAAACATGGAGTGATCTGGATGTTGATAAATTATCAAAGATTGCAAAAATGATTCATGATAAAAAGAAATTGTATATCTATGCTGCGGAAGACAGCTTTTTACTTGCAAGAGATCTTTATTTACGACTAGAAAAAATAGGAATGCATGTATGCCTTCAAGAGACAACAGGTGCTAATATAACACAGGCATGTCAGGAAGATTCAGATAGTGCAGCTTTATTTATCTATTACAGTAATCCAAGTGAAGAATTAATTAGAATTGCACAAATTTTATCTAGCAAGAACATTTATATGGTAGCATTAACAGGACCTAATAAAGGACCGTTAACAATTTATGCAAATGACCATATTCTGGTTCCTTACTATGAACCAGATCCTAAAATCTGTGGATTTGGCTCATCAACAGCGATGAAATTCGTTATTGATGTCATTTATGCATATATTTTTCATATGGATTATGAAAAGAATCTACATGATATTAAACTGGTTGAAGAAACAAAAAGAAAGTTTCTGATTAATAAATAGGAAAGGAATACATATGGAACAAGTAATCAAAATTGAAGGTGGACATCAATTAGAGGGAGAAGTAACAATTTCTGGTGCGAAAAATGCAACGGTTGCTTTGATTCCTGCTGCAGTTTTAGCAAATGGACCTGTAACAATTGTAGGTATTCCACAGATTGCAGATGTAAATAATCTTTGTGAGATTTTAAATATATTAAATATTGAAGTTACAAAAGTTGCTGATGATCATCTGATTATTGATCCAACAAATATGAAGAATACTGATCTTGTTCAAGATGCGGTTACAAAACTGAGAGCGTCCTATTACTTTATGGGAGCACTTCTTGGAAAGTATGGTCATGTCAGGATGAAAATGCCAGGTGGCTGTTATCTTGGCCCTCGTCCAATTGATCTTCATATTAAAGGATTTGAAGCACTTGGTGCAGAAGTGAAGTTTGAAAAAGGCTGCTATGAAATCACTGCGAAAGAATTGATTGGTACTAAGATTTTCTTGGATATTGCTTCTGTTGGAGCAACAATCAATATTATGATGGCTGCAGTTTATGCAAAAGGCAGAACAACGATTGAAAATGCAGCGAAAGAACCAGAGATTATTGACGTTGCAACATTATTAAACAAAATGGGCGCAAAAGTCAGAGGTGCTGGTACAAATGTTATCACAATTGATGGTGTAGATAATCTGATGGGCTGCTTCCATGAAATTATTCCAGATAGAATTGAAGCAGGTACATTTATTGTGATAGCTGCTGCGTGTGCTAAAAAAATGCGTATTAATAATGTTATTCCACAGCATTTAGAATCCTTATTGTCAAAGCTTGATGAAATGGGTGTCAATATGCATGTTGGCATTGATTATGTTGAAGTTGAAGAAAGCAAAGACTTAAAGGGAACAGACGTTACAACAAAACCTTATCCAGGTTTCGCAACTGACTTGCAACAGCCTCTGACTGTATTAATGACACAGGCAAAAGGTGAAAGTAAAGTAGAAGATACAATCTATCCTGAAAGATTCAAACATTGTTATGAACTTACAAAGATGGGTGCAAATATTGAAGTGAGAAATGGAGAAGCTGATATTGAAGGCCCAACACCATTAGGTGGAACGGAAGTTGTTGCGACAGATCTTAGATGTGGAGCGGCAATGGTTGTTGCGGGATTGATTGCAGATGGTGTAACTACAATTTCAGATATCTATCATATTGATCGAGGATATTCTGAATTGGACAAGAAATTGACTGCACTCGGAGCAAAAATCTGGAGAGAAGATAAGCAATAAAAAATGAAGGTCTTGTGAAAATTACAAGATCTTATATTATATGGAAAGATACATACATTTCTAAAGTGGATTGCAGAAGATGCAATCTTTTTGTTTTGAAAAGATATAAATATGAGATGAAGATTATATAATCGTGAAAACATTTTCACAAAAGCAAAATGTTTTTCAGAAAAATGTGTAAAAATAGTGAAAATCATATTGAAGCAAAATATGAATGTCTCTATAATCATAATCATTCTTTAGAAAAAAAAGCGAGGGAAAAGAAATGAAATTTAGTAAAGTATTTAAAGGAGGAATGGTTGCAGCTATGGCAATGTCATTAGTTGCATGCTCCTCAAATTCAACTACATCAGCAAAGTCAACTTCAGCTTCTGCTGAAGCATTCAAAATTGGTGGTTCTGGTCCACTTTCTGGTGATGCTGCTGTATATGGCAACGCAGTTAAGAATGGTGCTGAATTAGCTGTCAAAGAAATCAATGCAAAGGGAAAAGTACAGCTTGAATTCAAATATGAAGATGATCAGGCAGATGGCGAAAAGGCTGCTACAGCTTATAACACATTAGCTGACTGGGGCATGCAGGCATCTATTGGTGCTACTACTTCTGGTGCTGGCCAGGCAGTATCTCCTCTCTACCAGCAGGATGATATTTTCGCAATTACACCATCTGGTTCATCCACAGCAGTTATTTATCAGAATGCTGATAATGAATCTGATCCTTATGGAAATGTATTCCAGATGTGCTTCACAGATCCTAACCAGGGTGTAGCTTCTGCTGACTATATTTCTGAAAACAAGGTTGGTACAAAAGTTGGTGTTATCTACAGAAACGATGATAACTATTCAACAGGCATCTTTAACAAGTTTAAGACTGAAGCTAAAAAGCTTGGATTAGATATCGTTGCTGAACAAGGTTTCGCAAATGGTACAACAGACTATTCTGTATATGTAAAGAAGTGCAAGGATGCAGGCGCAGACGTTGTATTCCTTCCTATCTATTATCAGCCAGCTTCACAGATTTTAGCTGAAGCAAAGAAGCAGGGCTATGAAACAAAGTTCTTCGGATGCGATGGTATGGATGGTATCCTCGACATGGAAGGTTTCGATACATCTCTAGCTGAAGGTCTATATATGCTTACACCATTCTCTGCAGATGCAGAAGATGAATTAACACAGAATTTCGTAAAGAACTATAAGGAAGCTTATGGTGATACTCCAATCCAGTTCGCAGCTGATGCGTATGACTGTGTATATGCAATTGCTCAGGCATTAGAAGAATCCGGTGTAAGGGCTAGTGATGCTACTTCAGATATTACTGCAGCTCTTGAAAAAGAATTTACTTCTATGACATTCAATGGTTTAACAGGATCTGATGTTACTTGGAATGCAAATGGTGAAGTTTCTAAGGCTCCTAATGCTGTTGTAATTCAGAACGGTGCTTACGTCAGCGCTGAATAATAAATTGTGACGCACGGAGGCTGTTAATTGCGTGAACAATGACAGCCTTCTTTGTTGTTTTACAAAAAAAGGAGGGTGAGTTATGGCGTTTCTATCATATTTAATTGGTGGTCTTGGACTTGGAAGCGTATATGCAATCATTGCATTAGGTTACTCAATGGTTTATGGTATTGCGAAAATGCTGAATTTTGCACATGGTGATGTCATCATGGTAGGTGCGTTTGTTGCCTATTTTGCATTAAGCTCTTTTGGTTTACCTACGATTGTTGCTTTAATTTTATCTGTCGTTGCATGTACTGTACTTGGTATTGTTGTTGAGAAACTGGCATATAAGCCACTGAGAGGTGCATCTTCTCTATCTGTATTAATTACAGCGATTGGGGTTTCTTATTTTCTGCAGAATGCTGCAATGTTAATGTGGGGAACTGATACAAAAATCTTCCCAACTATATTGGAAGGTACATTAACAATTGGTGAATTGAGCATTCCTTATCTAACATTGTTAACAATTCTATCTTGTATTGTAATTATGGTTGTTTTAACAATGTTCATTAATAAAACAAAGACAGGACGTGCAATGAGAGCATGTTCTGAAGATAAGGGTGCTGCATCATTAATGGGAATCAATGTCAATCAAATTATTTCCATTACTTTCGCAATTGGTTCTGGTTTAGCAGCGATTGCGGCAGTATTACTATGTGCAACATATCCATCTGTATATCCAACACTTGGATCTATGCCTGGTATCAAAGCATTTACAGCTGCAGTTCTTGGTGGAATTGGATCCATTCCTGGTGCATTTTTAGGTGGATTATTATTAGGTGTCATTGAAAATCTTGCAAGAGCATATATTTCAACACAATTGTCTGATGCAATTGTATTTATGGTATTGATTGTCATCTTACTCATTAAACCTACAGGTTTACTTGGTAAGAAAGTGAATGTGAAAGTCTGAGGTGTTGGTTATGAAATTAGTAAAATCTCTTTTCGGTCCGAAAACACGCGGACGTTCAATCAGTTTTGCTTTGGTGATTGTAGCATATATTGTTATCAGTATTCTGCAGAGTGCTGGTTCTATTCCTAGAATGATTTCTTCATTGCTTGTTCCGGTCTGCTGCTATATCGTAGCTGCAATCGGATTGAATATGAATGTTGGAATCTCTGGTGAATTGAATCTTGGACAGGCTGGATTTATGTCTGTTGGCGGATTTAGTGCTGCAATAACAAATGCGGTTTTATTGAATACAGTATCAAATGATTTTGTGCGCTTGTTAATCTGTATTGTGATTGGTGCACTGATTGCTGGATTTGTTGGGTGGTTGATTTCTATTCCTGTTTTAAAACTGGAAGGTGACTATTTAGCAATCGTAACATTAGCATTTGGACAGATTATCATGTCTTTGATGAATAACTTGTATGTTGGTTTAGACGCCAATGGCATTCATTTTGGATTTATTAACAATACAATGCAATTAGGTGAAGGTGGAAAAATGATTGTTTCTGGTCCAATGGGTGTAACTGGAAATAAAATGATTTCTACATTTACAGTTGGCTTTATTTTGATTTTAATTTCCTTGCTTGTTGTATATAACATTATTTATTCAAAAGAAGGCCGTGCAATCCAGGCATGCCGTGATAATAAGATTGCGGCAGAAACAATTGGTATTAAAGTTTCTTCCACAAAGACATTGGCATTTGTAGTATCCAGTGCATTAGGTGGTGCAGCCGGTGCTTTGTATATGATGAATTATTCATCTGTTGCCGCAACAAAGTTTGATTTCAATACATCTATTCTGATTCTTGTATATGTTGTATTAGGTGGACTAGGCAATATGACAGGAACATTGATTTCTACAAGTGTTCTTGTATTGCTTCCTGAAATGTTACGTTTCTTATCATCCTATCGTATGCTTGTATATGCAATTGTATTGATTGTAATGATGATCGTAACAAATAATGAACAGATTAAGACATTCTTTGAAAAGTTCAAAAAGCAGAAAGGAGTCCAGGCACATGAGTGAAACACGTGAAAAAGTTCTTGAAGTTAGAAATCTTGGAATTGATTTCGGTGGACTGACTGCAGTTAATAATTTGGATCTTGATATTTATAAGGGTGAGATCTATGGTTTGATTGGACCAAATGGCGCTGGTAAGACAACAGTATTTAATATGTTGACAAAAGTATATCAGCCGACGCGTGGAACAATTAAAATTGCCGGAAAAGATATGGATAAACTTAATCCTGTACAGGCAAACCAGGTAGGCGTAGCACGTACATTCCAGAATATTCGCTTGTTTTCTAATATGTCTGTATTAGATAATGTTAAAACAGGTATGCACAATGAATTGAAGTATGGATTGTTTACTTCTATCTTAAGACTTCCTAAGTATTACAAACTGGAAAAAGAATCTACGCAAAAAGCAATGGAATTATTGAAAATCTTTGGACTAGATCAATTTGCTGATTTAACTGCGGGAAATCTGCCTTATGGTGCACAGCGTCGTCTGGAAATTGCACGTGCTTTGGCAACAGATCCAAAACTATTGTTATTGGATGAACCTGCAGCTGGTATGAATCCACAGGAAACAGAAGATCTGATGGATATGATTCGCAAGATTCGTAATCATTTTGATATTTCAATTTTATTGATTGAACATGATATGAAACTTGTTATGGGAATTTGTGAAAGAATTACTGTCTTGAACTTTGGACAGGTACTAGCACAAGGTCTTCCACAAGAAATTCAATCAAATACAGAAGTCGTCAAAGCGTATATTGGAGAGTGAGGAATCGAGTATGCTGAAAATTGAAAATTTAGTTGTACGCTATGGCATGATTGAAGCCATTAAAGGAATCTCTTTCCATGTTGATGATGGAGAAATCGTTACTTTGATTGGTTCTAATGGTGCTGGTAAAACCACGACAATGCATGCAATCAGTGGATTGTTAAAACCAGCAAGTGGTTCTATTACATTAGATGGAAAAGATTTGATTAAAACACCTTCTCACAAGATCGTAACGGATGGCTTAGCGCAGGTTCCAGAAGGAAGACGTGTATTTGCAGAACAGTCTGTAAAAGAAAATTTATTGCTGGGTGCATATTTTAGAAAAGATAAGCAGGAAATTGAAAAAGATCTTGCCTATGTATATGACTTGTTTCCTCGTTTGAAAGAAAGAGAAAAACAGCTGGCTGGTACATTGTCTGGTGGTGAACAACAGATGCTTGCCATGGGACGTGCATTGATGTCTCGTCCAAAGATTCTTTTACTTGACGAACCTTCTATGGGATTGTCACCTTTACTTGTAAAAGAAATCTTTAGAATTATTCAAGATATCAATAAGCGTGGTACAACAATTCTTCTTGTTGAACAGAATGCAAAAATGGCATTAGGTATTGCTGATCGCGCATATGTTTTAGAAATTGGTAAAATAGTATTAGAAGGAACTGGCGAAGAGCTTGCTGCCAGTGAACGTGTAAGAAAAGCTTATCTTGGAGGATAATAATTATGTATGTAAAAGATCATATGACGAAAAAACCTGTTACAGTAACACCAGATACATCTGTATCTACAGTATTGGATATCATGCAGAAAGGACATTTCCATCGTGTTCCAGTTGTTGATGGAAATGGTGTATTGAAAGGTTTGATTACAGAAGGTGTTGTTACAGAAGCTTCTGGACAGAATACAACGTCTTTGTCTATCTTTGAATTGAACTATCTTCTTTCTAGAACAAGTGTTGCAGATATCATGATCAAAAATGTTAAGACAGTTACAGAAGATCAGTTTGTTGAACAGGCAGCACAAGTGATGCTGGATGCAGAGATTAATGTATTGCCAGTTGTAGATGAAGCAAACAAAGTTATTGGTATCATTACAGAAAAGGATATTTTCAAGACTTTTGTTGATCTTCTTGGGTTAAAACATCAAGGAACAAAGTTTGTAATCAAGATGGAAAATAAGCCTGGCTTGCTCGCAAAAGCAGCAAAGCTGCTTGCAGATAATGATGCAAATGTAGAAGCACTTGGTGTTTATCAGAATGATGAAAGAGGTGCTGAATTCTTTGTGAAGGCTACAGGTGCAATTGAAGTTGAAGCAATGACTAAGATTCTCAAAGAGAATGATATGAATGTTGTGGCAATTGTACAGACAACAAATGAAGGGAATACTGTTTTCTACGACCCTTCTAAAATTGCATAAGTAACGTTAGGGTATGGAGAAATTCATACTCTTTTTATATGTGCAGCAGTTCATTTGACAAGATGTATGATAGAATTTACCTAAGAAAAGAAGGATAGAAATATGTCTGAATCATTTAATTTTAAGCATTGGGTCCTTCAACAGAATGGACCATACACAATAAGAGAACAAGATGAAGATCATATTCATATTGAGAATGAATATGGACTTTCGGAAGTGAATTTTTATCACTTAGAGGAAGAAGGAGAAATCGTTGAACTTAAGGTGACATGCAAAAAAACAAATATGACGAGGTTCTTTTTGCATTTTCAACCAGTTCATGAGGAACATGCAAAAGATTTATTTCGTGAAATGATTTCATCTCTTTTGTCATTGAAGAACAGCCAGACAACAAAAGTACTTCTTTGTTGTTCAGCGGGTATGACAACTTCTTTCTTTGCTGAAAAGCTGAATGAAGTCGCAAGAATGAATGCATTGGATTATGATTTTTCAGCAGTTGGTGTACAGGAAGTATATGCGCACGCCAAGGATTATGATGTAGTTTTAGTTGCACCACAGGTTGGATATGAAGAAGCAAGATTGAAAAGAAGTATCGTAGATAAACTTATATTGAAAATACCTACGCAATTATTTGCAAGCTATGATGCAGCTGGATGTTTAGAATTTGTTAGAAATGAAGTGAATGCATTCTTTCAAACGAAAAAAAAGAAAGCATCGAACTGCTGCAAATGTAATAAATCGGATATTGGAAAAGTATTAATCATCTCGACTGCACCAGGTGAGGATAATACAATCATTCATTACCGAATTTATGAAAATGGTGAAATTATATTGGATCGTCGCGTATTGAAAAAAACGTTGGATCTTGAAGATATTGATGACATTATTGATACGCAGGTTTGTCAAAATACAGCGACGCCATTTAAAGCAATTAGTATTGCTTTGCCAGGAATTGTTCAAGATGGAAAATTAGATTTACCAAAAACAAAAAGTGTAAATCTGCAAGGAGAGAAAAGTAATTTCTTTAATATTCAGAAATATTATGAAGACTGTGCTGGGGTACCAGTGAGAATCGAAAATAATGCAAATTGTGCAGCATATGGATGGTATACAAATCAAAGTAAGTATCAAACAGTTTGCTTGATGTCCCAGCCAGCTGGATGGCTGATAGGTGGTCAAGGAATCGTTGTGAATGGAAAACTGATCCGAGGATCACATGGAATTACAGGAGAAATACGTTATCTTCTAAATCAAATGAGTTATGAAACACCTCTTTCCATCGATCCGTATAATGTAAAAGTAATGCGTGAAATTACTGGGAAAGCGTTACTTGCGAATATATCTATACTTGATCCTGAAGTGATTATTGTTCGCAATGATATGCTTTTGGATGTAGAAGAAATCAAAGAAGAATTAGAAAAGTATTTACCTGCATCTAGAATTCCAGAAATCATTCATATGGATGATTTTAATGATTATGTTATGGCAGGACAAGAAAGGCTGCTGAAGGAATATATTGAAGCAAATAAATAGTATTGATTTACAATATGCTATAATGGCAAGGTTTAAATAGGAGATGAACAAATGAGTAATTTTGGGGATTATATCTTTTGTGCAATGGATTTGATTATTATCTTACTTTTGATTCAATGGGTAAAAGTGAGTAAACTTGTCAAAATAGAGGCAAAAGCAGGAAATAAATTTGTATTTTCTGCGATGTTCTATCTTGTTGCGGCGTTGAGCTTCTTTCAATATGAAGGTGTACTTCGCTACATACAGACAATTTCTTTAATTATTATTGGAACGCTGTTCTACTTTGTGAAGAGTGGAATTAGTGAAAAAGGTATTATCATGACAGGTGTTTTGAGTGACTGGAAAAAATGTGGAAAGATCAAAATGAACTACACTGATGGCTGTGTTTCTTTTCAGGGAAAGACAAGACCTGTAAAATTGTACTTTGAGAAAGATCAATTGAATGCGGTCAGAGATATCTTGAATCATTCGAATAAAAAGAAGTAGGAATCAATACGCATTTTGTTATAATAATTAGGCGTTTAGAAGGAAGAATAAGAAAATATGAGTGATATTAGTGTAAAAATTTGTGATGTGATTAAGCAATCTGTAAATGAAGCATTTTCTTTAGAAGTAGAAGATCAGATGGTCATGGTTGAAAGACCAAGAGACCCAAAGATGGGAGACTATAGTACAAATATCGCAATGAGACTTGCAAAGAGTCTTCATAAAAAACCAGCAGATATTGCAAATGAACTGATTGAAGTATTAAAGAAGAATCTTACAGAAGCAAGTGAAGTGAGCGTTGCTGGACCTGGATTTATCAACTTTAAGATTAATGAATCTGCTTTATCTGCATGTATCAACCAAATCATTGATGCTGGTAAGGACTATGGTAAGAGTGAATTTGGAAAACATGAAAAGCTGCTTGTAGAATACGTTTCAGCAAATCCTACAGGTGATTTACATTGTGGTCATGCACGTGGTGCTGCATGGGGCGATGCTTTATGCAGAATTTTAAGTGAAGCTGGATTTGATGTTACTCGTGAATACTATGTAAATGATGCGGGTAATCAGATTGATATGCTCGCAGAAAGTATGTATTCAAGATACTGTGAATTGTTTGGTGTGGAATATCCTTTACCTGAAAATGGATATCATGCACAGGATATTGTTGAAGTTGCTAAGAAAATCAAGGAATTAGATGGCGATAAATGGTTGAATAAGGATCGTTCAGAATGGGTTGAATACTTCAAGGATGAAGGTATTGAAATGAAGCTGGATGCAATCCGTAAAGATCTGGATCTATTCAGAGTACATTTTGATTCCTGGATGCATGAACGTTTCTTCTATCAGGACAATGCTGCTAGAATCAACCAGTGCATCGAAAGCTTGAAACAGAAGGGCTTAACATATGAAAAGGATGGAGCTTTGTGGTTCCAGTCTACAAAGTTTGGTGATGACAAGGACCGTGTATTGAAGAAGAATACAGGTTTATTAACATATTTGACACCAGATATCGCAAACCATGTATATAAGTTTGAAAGAGGATATGATACTTTAATCAACTTATGGGGTGCAGATCATCATTCCTATGTAAAGAGAATGAAGTGTTCTTTAGAAGCTTTAGGATACAATTCTGATAAGATGCTTGTTGATTTGATCCAGATGGTACGTATGGTTTCTAATGGTGAAGAAGTAAAGATGAGTAAGAGAACTGGTAACGCAATTACTATTCGTGAACTTTGCGAAGACGTAGGTGTGGATGCTGCTAGATGGTTCTTCGTTTCTAAGGAATTAAATACACAGATGGATTTTGATATGGATCTTGCAAAGCAGAAGAATAATGATAACCCTGTTTACTATGTTCAGTATGCATATACAAGAATGTATAATATCCTCCACAAGGAAGGTACACCTGCATTTGAAAAGAAGGATTCCTATACATTATTGACAGATCCTAAGGAAATTGCTTTATTAAAGCAGATCAGTGAATTTCCTAAGAAGGTAGAAGATGCTGCTAAGTTTAGAGCAGTCAATAGAATCTGTCAGTACTGTCATGATTTAGCAAAGGCATTCCATTCTTACTACAACTCCTGCAGAGTATCTGATCCAGCAAATCCTGAATTAACAAATGAAAGACTGGGTCTTGTGAATGCATGTATGGTTACAATGGCAAATGCATTAGACTTGATTGGTGTTTCTGCTCCAGAAAAAATGTAATTATTAAAAAGCAACTGCGGTTGCTTTTTTTATATAATTCAAGTAGCGAAAACGCAACTCTTTGTGTATGGGATATACATGAATTTATACTTACAATACTTGTGGAGGGTATGATATATGATATTTTCAGAGAAATTACAATTTATACGTAAAAATCATGGATTTACACAAGAAGAACTTGCAGGAAAATTAAATGTGTCTAGGCAGGCCGTCGCAAAATGGGAATCGGGACAAGTATATCCTGATATTTTTAATCTGATTCAAATCAGTAACTTGTTTCATGTTACAGTGGATTACTTAGTGAAAGATCAAGATTGTACAGTACAGTGTACAAATGAAATGAAAACAGATATAGAAAAGCTTATTAGATTTTGTTTAGAAGCAAATAAGAATACATATGCAGCACATATGAATCAAGTAGATTCCACAAGATTAGATTCACATGATTATAGATATAACAATGGTGCATATACATATCATGATACGTATGTTGGCTCAGAAATATTTGCTGGTGAAGAAGGTGTTTGGTATGAAGGAAAAGCACAGTATGCGATGAATTATATTGGACGTGTATTGCACCAGAATTTCAGTGGAGAATTTCTAAAAGAGGCACTATGCCATGCAGATCAGAATATGCCATATAGAGGACCAGAATACTATCAATCTGGAGAGTATACATATAAAACAAAAGTAATAGGGGATATATTCTGGTTTCAAGGATATGAAGAAATATACTGTAAAGATGAAAAAGTATATGAATGTTATTATCATGGTGGAATTATAAAGTAAATAAAAATTATTTTACACTTGGTGAAATGATTTTTTGGCTAAAAAAACCAAGATAGTCTTGGGGCAGGCAAAGCTTTAGCGGAGAGATAATGAAAAATAAATCCTTCTTGCGTATAAATAGTGAGTGGTCTGCAAACTACAAACGAGAATACAAAAGGAGGATTTATAATTTCAAAATATACTAATGACTTACACAGTCTATCACACACGAAATGGAATTGTAAGTATCATGTAGTGTTTGCAACGAAGTATAGAAGAAAAGCATTTTATGACGCAAGAAGGATTGAAGTAGGAAAAAACACGAAAAAGATACAGGAATATATTCAGAATCAGCTGAAGGAGGATCAAACAGCTGAGCAGCTAGAACTGGAGATGGAAGATCCGTTTACGGGGAATAAATGTACGCCGCAGACCACATTAGCGCTGTAAGGTACAACTTTGAGAGCAGGGCTATGCCCGAAACTGAAAAACCACCGGCTAGACCGGTAGATATTTATTTAGACAATGCATTTGATGTGTAATTTACATGAAATTTTCATTTTATTGACGCATTAAAATCAGTATAATGTAACGTATGGTAAATAAAAACAGAAATCTCAAAAAGCAAAGTCATTCACGTTATAGTTTGAAAAAAGGAAAAAGACCTGCAGGTCTACACTCTCAATATGTGGTTATTAATGCAGATAAAAATACAGAAAAGAAAGTGGATATAAAACCAGTTGTACATAAAGAAACTGATTTTATTCCAAGAGAAGAAAAGAAAAAACCGCTGTTGAGACGTTTTCAAATGCGTCAGAAAGATATTGAAGCAAAAAAACTACGTGAAAAGAAAATAGAAAAAGCTAGTCGGAATTTAGAAAAAGCGAAAACAACATATGCTCTTGTGAAGAGTGATTATGTGGATAACAAAGATGACATTAAGTCTAAGATCAAACAGCTGAAGCAGGATGCCAAGCAGCAAAAGAAGGCTTTGAAAGAAGCTAAGAAGAGCTTGAAAGCATCAAAAAAAGAAATGAAACTGTCTAGTAAAAAACATTTAGGTGTTTTTACTAGTGTATTAGCTGTTCTTCTTTTTGCGATTTCAACATTGTTATATTTTGTTGTGCAATGGCTGATTAGAACATGGCCAAACCTGAAGATGGATGAGTTGATGTATGAGGCAACTGCTCCACTTGAAGGAACAGGTTCTAATATGATTGATGCTTTTATTCAGCAGGCAGTTGTTCCTATGGCAATTGTGGTAGTTATCGCAATCATTGTCATTGTGATACTTACAAAAGCGGGTACTTTATTTAGACGACTCGGAAAATCAATTCTTGTGGTTGTATCTTGTATTTGTGTGGGAATTGCAGGTACAACATTCTGGAATCATCTGGATGTTGGAACATATGTGGAAAATCAGACGACAACATCTGATTTTATCAAAGATGAATATGTAGACCCTTCAAAGACACAGTTAACATTCCCTGAAAAGAAAAGAAATTTAATTTATATCTATTGTGAATCTATGGAAATGAGCTTTGCGGATCAGGCAAATGGTGGTGCAAGAGATGAAAATGTCATTCCTAGATTGACAGCACTGGCGGAAGAAAATGAAGATTTTTCTGGTACAGATAATTCACAGTTAAATGGTGGATATTCTATGCCTTCTACGACTTGGACAATGGGTGGTATTTTTGCGGCAACTGCAGGACTGACATTACAGACAGATGTTGGTCGTAATACAATGTCTACGCAATCTACATTCTTCCCAGGCATTACAGCACTTGGTGATATTTTAGAAAATGCTGGATATAATCAGACATTCTCTTGTGGTTCTCCAGTTTCATTTGGCGGTAGAGAATTATACTTGCAGGAACATGGAAACTATACATTCCACGACTATGAATATGCACAGGCAAATGGAATTATTCCACGTGGTTATTATGTATGGTGGGGCTTTGAAGATGCACGCTTGTTTGAGATGGCAAAGAATGACATTACAAATATGGCAAGCAGTGGTCAGCCATTTAACTATACATTATTAACGGTAGATACACATTTTGAAGACGGATATCTGGATTCTTCTGCAGAAAATAAATTTAACGATCACTACTCTAATGTTTTCTTCCATTCTGATAAGCAGGTAACTGAATTTGTGGATTGGTGTAAGACACAGCCTTGGTATGATAATACAACAATTGTTATTTCTGGTGACCATCCAACAATGGATTCTGACTATATGGAAAATATTGATCCAGAATATCAAAGAAGAGTGTATACATGTTATATCAATTCAGCTGTATCTGTTGAAAACAATACAAAGAGAACATTTACAACATTTGATAACTTTCCTACAACTTTGGCTGCTTTGGGTGTTCAAATAGATGGAGATCGTTTAGGTCTTGGTACAAATTTATTTTCATCAAAACAAACATTAACTGAACAATATGGTTTAGATAAAGAAAAAGGTGAACTGAATAAGAAGAGTACATTCATGTCTGAATTGAGTGGAAATGATGTATCGAATGAAGAGTTCCAGGAATATTTGAATAAAGAAGGTATTCGTTCATCTGTTGTTTATTTACAGAGTTATGATTCTGAGGCAAAGACTGCTACGTTATCTGTAGATGATATTTTCTATACAGGTGGAAATATTGACTATGTTTCCGTTGAAGTAACACATTCAGATGGATCAAGACAGAAAGTGAAGGCAACGCATAATAAGTCAGATGGCAGATATGATGCGGTGATTGATGTATCCAATGGTGGTATTGAATACCAGACAATTTCTGTAGATGCACATATTCGTATTGATAACTCCGATGCTTTGAAGACACAGAATATTTATCAATATTCTGGAAATCTGGCTGTGATTCCGTGTGAAGATAATCTTCTGCAGCAGACACTGCATAGTGCAAGTGCATTAGATCAAAGAAGATATGCAATCTTTGTAACAACACAAGGTGATGCACTTGCTCAAATGACGGAAGCAGAAAAACAAGAATTGATTGATTTAGGTATTCCACAGACTTTCTTTGATGAAGGTGAAAATACTCGCTATGCGGTGTTATCTAAGGGTACAACAGTCCTCAAGGAAGGCATTGGCTATATCCGTGACAGTGGTGAATTAGCAAATGGAACGGGATATACAATTTCTAGTGCGGATTCTGATGGCAGTTATGCGACAATTACAGTTGGCAACAACTGGCAGAACTTAACGAACTATCGTGATGGTGTGCATGTTGTAATATATGATATGCAGGCAGGAAGTGTTGTTGGCAAGTGCGATTTCAATACGGCTGAAAAACCATGGAATGCACAGTTGTATACAACATATGATGAAGAAGCAGATACATTAACATTCCACGCAGATGGTGCAGTGAATGCAGCTGGTGGACAGTTAGATGTTGAAGTTGTTGTGTGGGATAAGTCTGATATCAATGACAAGCTTGAGATTGGCATGTCTTCTTCAAATAACTCTGAATGGTCTGTTACAATTGATCGTGATGATAAAGATATTAAGAATCTATATGCAGTTTGCTATTTGAGAAGCAGACAGTCGAACTGGCATAGAGTAGATGAAGGAAAAGTATCTGATTTGATTGAGAAGGGTTTATTGATGACACCTGTAGAAATCAGCGAAAATACAACAAATACACAAAATAACGAAGCTGTACTACAAGAGGGAGAACAGTAATGGATAGAAAGAAACTATTAATGATCTATAACCAGAAAGCTGGTATTTCTGGAAGTATGAATGATTTGTTTCAATGTATTGAGTATTTAAGTGTACATGGGTATGAAGTTACAATTTTTCCAGTGGTTCCTAAGAAGGGATTAACTTGTGAATCTATCTTAGAGAAATCTAAGGGGAAATATGATCAATATTTCATCTGTGGTGGAGATGGAACATTGAATCATGCAACAAATGGTATGATTGCCAATGATTTACATGCACCAATCAGCTATGCTCCAGTTGGTTCAACAAATGACTTTTCTAAGAGCCTTTATGGCAATAGAAATCATTCCTTCAAAGATATTTGTAGATTCATTACACATGGAGAACCATTCTCATTTGATGTAGGGAAATTTAACGACAGTTACTTTAACTATGTTGCGGGATTTGGGGTATTCCCATCTGTTTCTTATACAACACCACAAGATATGAAAAATCGTTTGGGATATGTTGCGTATGTATTGAATTTTTTAACAACAATTCCTGGTGGATTGACATATAAGAAACATTGTAAGATTACACATGATGGCATAGTTGATGAAGGTGATTTTATGCTTGGATTGATTACAAACAGTATTTCTGTTGCGGGGACACAGCCAGGCGTAATTAAAAAGAGTTCATTGAATGATGGTGTTTTTGAAGCATTGTTAATTAAAGCAAATCCTTCTCCAATTGATGTTGCGGAAATGATAGCGGCATTTAATAGAAATCGTGATCATTGTAACGGTGTATTAACATTTCAGTTTAAAAAAGCTGCGTTTGAATTTGAAGATGAAGTACCATGGACACTGGATGGTGAAGATGGTGGGAATGTTCAAAATTCTGAAATTAGTGTAATTCCTGAAAGAATTACTGTATTTGTTCCAAAGAAAAAATAAGGTCCAGAAATCTGGGCCTTTTTCAATGCAAAAGGTACATGAGCATAATCGTTGTGAAATGTAAGCGTATGCATTATAGTTGAGAAAGAAAGTGAGAAAAACATATGTATATTTACTATCCAAGCTGTAACTTTTCTATTGCTTCACCATCAACTGCGAAAGTAGTGAGAAATCTTTTGAAAGAAAAGATGGTAGTTGCGGGATGCTGCTTAAGAGATCAAAGAGAAATTCATGAAGATGATATTGGCGTTTATTTTTGTCAGCATTGTAGAGAAACCATTGAAAATAAAGTTAAAACAATGAGTCTTTGGGAGTATATTGATTCTCTGGAAGATTTTGAATTTCCAGATTACAACCATGAAAAGATGCTTCTACAAGACTGTTATCGTGATCGAAATCATCCAGAAGTACATCAGGCAGTCAGAAGTATTCTTCAGAAAATGAATGTGGATGTAGTGGAAGCAAAACGCAATAAAGAGAATTCGGTATATTGTGGTACATTGCATTATGAAACAGAAAATCATGCATTGCTTGAAAAATTAAAAGCATATCCAGATGCGAAGATCTCTGAACTTCCATTAGAATTACAAAAAGAACTGATGGAAGATAACTTCGAAGGCGTGGATTTAGATATGCAGATCATTGTTGACTGTAATCGTTGTTTAAAAGGTGTTGAACTAGCTGGAAGAAAAGGCATTCATCTGTTAAACCTTGTAATGAAAAACTACTTGTGATATTGCATCTGTATATGTTCAATGCCATCTTCTAAGAATGGATTACTTGTTTGTTGAAAACCGAGCTTTTCATATAGTGCGCGAGCATATGTCTGTGCTTCAATTGTAATTGTATCAGCATTATACGTATTGATTGCGATAGCAATTGCTTTTTTGACAACCATGGATGCATAGCCTTTGTGTCTTTGTAAAGCTAATACTCTTCCAATCGATGGAGTTGGAAATGTTGTATTTGCGGGAAGTACACGACAATAGGCAAGCAGCTCGTCACAATCATTCAATAATAAAATATGAATAGATACTAAATCATGCATATCTACATCAGGATATGGACAATTCTGTTCAACCACAAATACATCAATTCTAGCTTTGTAGAGTTGATGTATTTCTTTTGGGGTGAGATCGTTAAATGTCTTTATAATATATTTCATAATTGTTTCAAATTATAGCACAAGAGTCAGGAATCTGTAGTACTATGGACAAGAAAGGAATTCACATATGGCAATTATTTTTCACGAACAATCAAAAACGTTTCATTTATACAATCAACAAATCAGTTATATTTTTAAGGTTTTAAAGAATGGATCTTTAGGACAGTTATATTTTGGGAAAAGAATTCATGATAAAGAATGCTTTGATGAACTGTTTGAAATGAGAAAGCGTGGTATGGCACCTTATACATATGAGGGGGATACGTTATTTTCTCTAGAACATATCAAGCAAGAATATCCTGGATTTAATCATGGAGATCTTAGATATCCTGCATTTACAATTACGCATGAAAATGGAAGCACAGTAAATGAATATGTGTATGCGTCCCATAGCATTTATCAAGGAAAGAAATCAATAGAAGGATTACCTTCGACATATGTTGAAAGTGATGGAGAAGCCACAACATTAGAAATCACATTGCATGAGTCTCATACAGATACAGATATGATCTTGTATTATACAATTTATGAAACATATCCTGTGATTTGCAGACATGTTAAATTCATGCATTATGGAAAGCAATCTATTACGCTAGATAGAGCATTATCTGTCTGCCTGGACCTTCCTGATTGTAACTATGAAATGTTAGAACTAACAGGTACATGGTGCAGAGAAAGGCATGTTGAGTGGAGAAAACTTATGCATGGCGTGCAGTCTATTTATTCTATGCGTGGGCATTCTTCACATCAATATAACCCATTCCTCGTATTAAAAAGAGAAAATACAGATGAAAGAAGTGGAGAAGCATATGCTTGTTCACTTGTATATAGTGGTTCATTTCTTGGACAGGTAGAAGTTGATAATCATAACGTTACAAGAATGACAATGGGTATTCATCCAGATCAATTTGAATGGACATTACAGCAAGGAGAAAGCTTTGTGACACCAGAAGCTGTTCTGGCATATAGTGAAAATGGAATGAATGCTTTATCACAAACGTATCATAAACTGTATCAATCTAGACTTGCACGTGGTGTATGGAGAGATAAAGATCGTCCAATTCTAGTGAATAACTGGGAAGCAACGTATATGGATTTTACGGAAGAAAAGCTCATGAATATCGTACATGCGGCAAAAGATGCTGGTATTGAATTGTTTGTTCTGGATGATGGCTGGTTTGGAAAAAGAAATGATGATCATGCGGGATTAGGTGACTGGTTCTGTAATATGGAAAAACTGCCATGTGGAATCAATGGTTTATCTAGAAAAGTACATGAAGAAGGTATGATGTTTGGGTTATGGATTGAACCTGAAATGGTGAATAAAGATAGTGACTTGTATCGAATGCATCCAGACTGGGTGATGAATGATCCAGAATATCATTGTTGTCATGGAAGAAATCAATATGTATTGGACTTTTCTAGAAAAGAAGTTGTAGATGCAATTTATGAAATGCTGGATCGTGTTTTAGAAAAAGCTGATGTGGATTATATCAAATGGGATATGAATCGCAGTATGTCGGAAGTGTATTCTAATTGTGCACCTCAGCAAGGTAGAGTTGTGCATGCATATATTCTAGGGGTATATCGTCTGTATGAAATGTTATTGAAGAAGTATCCAAATATCCTGTTTGAATCTTGCAGCAGCGGCGGTGCTAGATTTGATGCGGGAATGCTGTATTATGCGCCACAATGCTGGTGTTCAGATGATACGGATGCAGTGGAAAGAATGATGATCCAGTATGGTACTTCATTTGCCTATCCAATCAGCAGTATTGGTGCACACGTTTCTGCCTGCCCAAATCATCAGTTAAAGAGAATGACACCGTTGAATACAAGATTCAATGTTGCCTGCTTTGGGGCTTTTGGTTATGAAATGGATCTTTCAAAGCTAAGCAAGGAAGAAACAGAAGAAATCAAACAACAAGTGATATTTATGAAACAATATCGTCATTTGATTCAATATGGAACATTCTATCGTCTTGTGAGTCCGTTTGAAGGAAATACAATGGCATGGATGGTTGTTTCTAGTGATCAGAAACATGCAATTGTTGGATATTATAAGATCCTGCAAAGTGTTATGGCACCATTTCAACGTCTTTATCTACAGGGATTAGATCCAGACAAGAAGTATCGAATCAATGCCTCTAAAGAAGGATTGTATGGGGATGAGCTGATGAGTTGTGGAATGGTTGTGAGTGATGCATCATGTGGTGAGAATGAAGAAGTGTATAATGGTAGAAATGGTGATTTTCAATCCCGTTTGTATGTATTAGAAAGTGAAGATGAAAGTGATGAAAAGATTTAAAGAAAATGATATTCATGCGATGGTGGAAATATTAGAAAAGGATGGTACATTGTCTGTCCCTACAGATACAGTATATGGTGTGTGCTGCAGATATGATCATGAAGCAGCACAAGAGAAGCTGAGAGATGTGAAAAAGCGTCCGGCAACTAAAGCTTTTCCAATCATGTGTGCTGATGAAGAACAAATCAAAACAATTTGTGATGTGGATGAAAGAAGTGAAAAACTGATTCGTGCATTTATGCCTGGTCCAGTAACTTTGATTCTGCCAAAAAAGAATAGTGTTCCTTTTTATGTGAATGGTGGTATGCCTACACTTGCTATACGCATGGCAACAAGTGAACCACTGAAAGAATTGATTCAAACATTAGGCAGTCCTGTCTTTATGACAAGTGCAAACCAGTCTGGAGAAGAAGTTTGTACAAATCTGGATGAAATTGAAAATCATTGTCCACTATTGGATGGTATGATGGAAGGTAACGTATCCTTTGGAGAAGCAAGTACAATTATTGACTGTACAAAAGAGGAGATACAGATTTTAAGACAAGGTCCTGTTACGATGGAACAGATCCAGGAAGTTCTATAAAATGAAAATTTTTCAAAGAGATGCAAAAATCAAATAAATTCTTTCATTTTTAGTTTTTGTATTCTTTTATAGATTTTATCAACGTTGTAAAATATTTTCGTTGAAAAATCAAAGAAGTACTTTGATAGAAGGAGAATGAATTCATGAGTACATATGTAGATCGCGTAATCGAAGAAACAAGAAAAAAGAATCCAGATCAGCCTGAATTCTTACAGACAGTAACAGAAGTGCTAACTTCTGTTGCACCTGTTGTGGATGCACATCCAGAATATGAGAAAGCTGCATTACTTGAAAGACTCGTAGAACCAGAAAGACAAGTTATGTTCCGTGTAGCCTGGGTTGATGATGAAGGAAAACCACATGTTAATCGTGGATACCGTATTCAGTTTAATGGAGCACTTGGCCCATATAAGGGTGGTTTGAGATTCCATCCAACTGTAAATCTTTCTATTTTGAAATTCCTGGGATTTGAACAGGTATTCAAAAACTCATTAACAACATTGCCAATTGGTGGTGGTAAAGGTGGAAGTGACTTTGATCCACATGGTAAGAGTGATGCTGAAATCATGAGATTCTGCCAGGCATTTATGACAGAACTTCAAAGACATATTGGTCCTAATACTGATGTACCTGCTGGTGATATTGGTGTTGGTGGAAGAGAAATTGGATATCTCTTTGGTCAATATAGAAGAGTAAGAGACTCATGGGACAATGGTGTATTGACAGGAAAACCATTGACATATGGCGGATCATTAATTAGACCAGAAGCTACTGGCTATGGTGTTCTATATTATGCGAAAAATGTATTTGCTCATGAAAATGATACACTTGAAGGAAAAACTGTTGTATTGAGTGGATATGGTAACGTTGCCTGGGGTGCTGCTAAGAAGATTGCTGAAATGGGTGGCAAGGCAGTTACAATTTCTGGTCACAATGGATATGTTTATGATCCAGATGGAATCGTAACAGAAGAAAAAATAAACTATCTGCTTGAAATGCGTGCAAGCAAGAATGCAAATGTCAAGATGTATGCTGATAAGTTTGGATGTCAGTTCTTTGAAGGCAAGAAGCCATATGAAGTAAAGGCTGATGTTTATATTCCATGTGCTACACAGAATGAAGTAGGTATGGATGAAGCAAAGCTTATTGTTGATGCTGGTGCGAAGTATTATTTTGAAGGTGCAAATATGCCAGCTACAAATGAAGCTCTTGCATACTTACAGGAACATGGTGTAATTGTTGGACCTGCTAAGGCAGCAAATGCTGGTGGCGTTGCGGTATCTGCTCTTGAAATGTCTCAGAACTCTGAAAGATTGTCTTGGACAAGTGAAGAAGTTGATGCTAAGTTGAATACAATCATGACATCTATTCATGATGAATCTGCAAAGGCAGCTGAAAAGTATGGATTTGGCTATGATTTGATTAAGGGTGCAAACATTGCTGGATTCGTTAAAGTTGCGGATGCAATGATGTCCCAGGGTTTATTCTAAGATATAAAAAAGACATGGAACTTTGAGTAGCTCCATGTTTTTCTTTTACTTTCGCTGATATAGCGAATAAATTCCTGCTTCATCTACAAGCGAGTAGTTTTGCTTGAGAATATCAGCAATACCATCTGTATGTGTATCTGTTAAGATCCATTTTGCTTTGCACGTTTTAAAAGTAGAATAGATCTTTTCTTTTAGTACGACATCATTTGTGGATAATTCATCCTGCAGATAGAAGTATTTGTAACAAGGCATTGCATTTGTTGAAAGATATGTATCTTCCATATTCTTTCCACCATAGAAGATGAGTTTATCATAGTCTTCTGATGGAATCAGCTTCATTAATCCTTCATATCCTTGGTCGATATATATAGAATAGTTTGATGCAGTATAAATAGCGTTTGGGTAATCTTTTAAATAGAGATAGTACATGCTTGTAAACGATACACATCCACATAGAATCATTGTGATTTTAGGGCGTGATTGTAAAGGGAGCAGTGAATAGATACTATTACAAAGGAATACAAGATTCACGATACAGAACATTGAGATGTATGTTGTGAAATTCATTTGTGCAAAGTAGTACGTTTCAATACATCCACAAATTCCCCAGGAAATAGCTTTGAAATATTCTTTTTTGCATAGAAATAAAATTGCAGAAAAGATGAGTGCAATCGCAGCGAAGCGTAAGAAGAATACAAGGTGATAGTAATACGATGTTTTTGTGGCTGAGAAAGTGAGATCTGTATGATATTTATATGCATCATAAATCATTTCACTCAAACAGTTTTGATATTTGAAATAGAGAACAAAAGGCATCGTAATACATAGAAAACCAATGAGAATGCATGAGATAGATAGAAAGAAATCTTTCCACTGCTTTTTTATCAGTATATATGCAAATAGACACATGAGGGGAACATATGCAAGTAAACCAGTGGGTTCACAAAGCACAGTAACACCAATAGAAATGCCATAGAATATGCTATAGAATGAAGGAAATATTTTCTTTTTATGGCTGTATAAAATGAGATAATATGTCCATCCAATCCAGGGAAGCAGGAATTCTTCTGCATGCATTCCATCTGGATAGTTTGTTTTCAACATACATATCGTTAGAAATAAAGTCATACATGTATATGCTCTATTTCTTGTAGCAAGTCGAGAAATAAAATAGACAGATAATAAGAAAAAGAATAGATTGATTATCTGTGGAATAATTATTCCGCCTTTATTTCCATATACAAACTTTGTACCTATGCTTCCAAGCCAATACATCCATGGCCCATTTTCCGCAAATAGATCTTTGTATGGAATGATATCAAAGTACCATCCTCTAGCAATCGTTACGTTAATACACGAATCTGTGCCATTGTAATACCAGCTGAGTGGACTGGTAGAGTGTGAAAATAACAAAATAAATGCGATGGATAATCCAAATGCTAATGTGACTGGCAACCAATGTTCTTTCAATGTTCGATATGTTTGTTCTTTCATGATGAAAATTATACTCCAATTAGAAAATAGTGATCATGAACATAAAAAAGACAGCTTGTTTTTGAAGCTGTCAAATGAAAGTGTTGAAAAGAATATACACAATGATAAAGATAAAGAGTATTTTCTTCGCTGTTTCAAATATTGGAGAAGGAATTTCAACTTCTCTTTTGTAAACAGGTACATAGTTTTCTAAGTTTCTTCTTTTGTTTCTGATTTCAATGAAATCAAGAAATGCATAAACAGGTACAAATAAAATGAATACCATTCCAGTCATACGAATGATAAAAGATGGTGCCTGACGATACCATAAAGGAATCATGCGTGCTGTAACGAAGATATTGATGAGCAGCAGTAGCAATTGTGTTCGGTATGCATTGATTAATGCGGATTCATGTTTTTCTTTTGTATCAAAGTATTCAATGAGTTTTAAACTTTCACATCCAAAATACAGATAGGAACCACACTTTCCACAGTATATAAAACCTCTTTCTTTCATCTTTGCGATGATTTCTTCTTTTGTGCATGCACCATTTTGTGCAAATTCATATTGATCTGTAACGGAATTGACTTGTGTATAGTAATACTGTTTCTCTTCATGTTTGAATTTCGCAAAGAGTGGATTGATGGAAGATAATTGGTTTCCTTTTTTGCTTTCACGATTCAACCATGCGACGATCATTTCACTGTCAGCGTAATCACATGGTAATAATTTGATTGACATAACGAGAAGTCCTTTCATTTTAATATAGTATAATATTACCACGGAAAGTGAGATGTTTTATGAATCAGATCAAATGCCCACATTGTGGAACTGTATTTACAATTAATGAAGCAGACTATAGCTCCATCGTATCTCAAATCAAAGATCATGTATTTGAAGAAGAATTACAAAGAAGAGAAAAAGAAATTCAAGATAAATTGAAAATCCAGAATGATCTGGATGCATCTAAGCTTCAACAACAATTTCAAACGGAAATGGATCAGAAGCAAAAAGAAATTGATACATTGAATCATTCTTTAAAACTGCAGGAAACAGAGTATGAAGCAAAGATCCAGGCAAGCAGGGAAGAAAAGAAAACTGCTGTACAGTCTGCATCAATTGATTTAGAAAAGCAGCTTCAGGAAAAAGAAAATGAATTAATTGCTTTAAAGGGACAGATTGAAAAAAATGATTCAGAAAAACAGCTGGCAGTACAACAGGCTATTGCAGAAGTAAATGAAAAAAAGAATTCTGAAATTCTTAATATGCAGAAACAGCTGGATGCATTGAATCATTCTTTAAAGCTGCAGGAAACAGAGTATGAAGCAAAGATACAGGCAAGTATAGAAGAAAAGAAGGCTGCGGTGCAGTCTGCCTCGATTGATTTAGAGAAACAACTCCATGAAAAAGAAAATGAATTGATTGCTTTGAAAGGTCAGATTGAAAAAAGTGATACAGAAAAGCAGTTGGCAGTGCAGCAGGCAATCTCAGAAACAAATGAAAAAAAGAATTCTGAAATTCGTGATATACAGAAAGAATTAGATACTGTTAAGAATGAATCTATTGTGAAGAGTGAAACAATGCGCACACAATATGATGCAATGGTAAAAAGCAAAGATCGAGAGATTGCGGATCAGAAAGCTCTTGTTGAACAATACAAAGATTTCAAAGTGCGTTTATCTACAAAAATGATTGGTGAAACTTTGGAACAACATTGTTCCTATGAATTTAATAAGAATCGTATGGGAATGTTTCCACATGCGTATTTTGAAAAAGATAATGATGCAAGAACTGGGTCAAAAGGTGATTTTATTTTCCGTGATTTTGATGATGAAGGAACGGAAATCATTTCCATTATGTTTGAAATGAAGAATGAAAATGAAACGACTTCTACAAAACATAAGAACGAAGATTTCCTGAAAGAACTGGATAAAGATCGTAGAGAAAAGAAGTGTGAATATGCGGTTCTTTGTACGATGCTGGAAGCAGACAACGATTTATACAATGAAGGTATTGTTGATGTATCGTATCGTTACCCAAAGATGTATGTCATTCGTCCGCAGTTCTTTATTCCAATCATAACGTTATTAAGAAATGCGGCAATGAATGCATTAGATTACAAGAAGCAATTGCTTGTAGAAAAGAATAACAATCTGGATTTATCTAATTTTGAAGATAACATGAATAAGTTTAAAGATGCATTTGGAAAGAATTATGCATCTGCTTCTAAAAAGTTTAATGAAGCAATTGATGAAATTGATAAGTCAATTACGCATCTGCAAAAGATTAAAGATGCTTTAACATCCAGTGATCGTCAATTACGACTGGCAAATGATAAAGCACAGGATCTAACA
This sequence comes from Bulleidia sp. HCP3S3_C9, assembly GCF_052064035.1. Lineage (NCBI taxonomy): Bacteria > Bacillati > Bacillota > Erysipelotrichia > Erysipelotrichales > Erysipelotrichaceae > Bulleidia > Bulleidia sp. HCP3S3_C9. The sequence goes on from NZ_JBQHWJ010000004.1 coordinate 56,489, forward strand.
ATTCGAAAATTAACAAAGAATGCACCAAGTGTAAAACAGAAGCTGGATGAGGTGAGAAAACAGAATGCAGAATAAGTGGGTCAAAATGATTCTGGATGCATTTTTATCTTTATTGCCTTTATTGTTTCTATATGGTGTTGTTGTGAATGTAGCGATGTTTTATCAAGGAATAACATCCAGCTGGATAATGTTATTCACAATGATGACTTGCAGCAGTGCTTTGCTTTTACGTGTTCTTTTACAATATTTGTTCTGTGAAAAAGGATTGGATTACGAAAAAAAGATAATTGCGACAATAATACTTGGAATCTTTGGATTGGTTCTGGATATTCGTGTTGGGCTGTTTCTTTTGGCATGTAATGGATTGGATTGCTTTCTGTATCAGAAAAAGAAACAAGATCTATGTACGATGATATTTGCGTGTGTAACGGTTGCTTTCTGTAATTATGCATTTACAAAAGGATGGATCAATATTACTCAGTATATGTTTTATCTGTTTACAGAAATAGAATATGTATGCATGTATAAAGTTCATGAAATTGATATTTCAAATAAAGAAATACAACATTCCTGTAAAAAACTAGTCTTATCTACGTGTTTGAATATGATGAGAAATATATGTATGTTTTCTACGTTTAAGATTGCATGTAGATCTATGATTCATATCTTCCATGAAGATGCATTGTTTCCACAAAATAGAATGTACGTGTATCTTTTAATCATTAGTATTGTCTGGCTCATTACATCATACTTTCAAGAAAAAATGAAACTTAGAAATGCGCTTTCACAAAGAATCAGTATTCTAATCAGTATCTGTATTTTTGGATGTATGATGATGCAATCTTCTTTGATTGTATGCAGCTTATTTCTGATGGGTGGATTTGCGGCTGCTGCAGTAGAAATATTGCTTGGTATGTATGGAAAACAGATGAATCATTATAGTATTGCACATGTATTTGTGCTTGTGATTCTGCTGGGAAGCAGGGCTGTCTATGATGGTATCTATGTAAATTATAGTGTAATATTGATAAGCATATATATGATAGAAGCATATGCTTGTATGTATATTACAATGACATATGAAAAGGATGTAGAGGAAAAGGAAAATGGCAATTAAGGCAATATTATTAGACATTGATGGAACGCTTACAAATCACAAAAAAGAAATTACTCCAGAAACAAAAAAAGCTTTGATGAATGCGCAGGAATATGGTATTCGCTTAGTTATTGCGAGTGGCAGACCCGCAAAAGGAATCTTCCAGTATGGTGATCAACTGGATATGAAATATCATAATGGATTATTTGTTTGTTACAACGGTGCTAGAGTTGTGGATTGTCAGACAGGTGAAGTGTATGTCAATGTCACAATTGATAAAGACACAACAAAACAAGTATTAAATCATATGAAGGAATTTGATGTTCGTCCAATTATTACACATGGATCTCATATGGTTGTTGAAGATGTGTATAACGGTATGGTAAAAGATGGTGACCGTGAATTCAATGTTATTGAATATGAATCACGTATGAATGGCTATAAGTTAATGGAAGTTGAAGATCTGGAATCTTTTGTGGATGGACCAGTCAATAAGATCTTAACGGCAGGTGATTCTGATTACTTGCAGGCACACTATAAAGAAATGGCTGCACCATTTGCAGGTAAGCTGTCTATGATGTTCACTGCGAATTTCTACTATGAATTTACAGCACTTGGTGTAGACAAAGGAAAAGCATTGGCAATGGCGATGGAAAAATTAGGAATCAAACCTGAAGAATGTATTGCATTTGGGGATGCAGAAAATGATATTTCTATGCTGAAGTTTGCGGGTATTGGTGTAGCAATGGGAAATGCACAACAACCTGTGAAAGATATTGCTGATGAAATTACAGATGATAATGAACATGATGGAATTGCAAAGTCTTTATACAAGCATATTCCACAATTACATACATTTGACTAAGAGACAGATTTATTCCAATGTCATTAAGTTAAGCAAAATCAATAATATAGGGTTTTACCTGGCAACAGGTAAGGCTCTTTTTTTGATGAAATATTTTTTCAGTTATGAATAAAGCACTCAAATTTACGCATAAATATGCAAAATAATGCTTGACAAGTCTGAAATCGGAATATTAAACATAATCCGAAGGAATTGTAGAGGAGGATTTTCACCTATGATTCCAGATAAGATTTTAAATGTTTTTAACCGTTCTATTAAAATGGTTTGTAACAACATCGCTTGTTACTGCAGTGATCCTGCCAGTGATTTTACGCGTAAGAGAAAACTTCCAGTTGAAACACTGATTCACTTTATTATCCAGATGCAGTCTAAAAGCTTGAATTCAGAGTTATGTGAATACTTCACAGACTTGAATTTTGCCTACTTCTTCTGCACTCTCTCAGCAAAGAGATAAACTCGATATCAGTGCCTTTCAAAGAATCATGTACTTGTTTGTAAATGCGTTTGATGACTATAAAACCTGGAAAGGATACCCTATTCTGGCTTGTGATGGTTCAGATGCAAATATTGCCTATGATGAAAAGGATGTAGATACTAAAAAACAGAATGGCAATAATAAACCATTCAGTCAGCTTCATATCAACGGACTGTATGACTGTATCAATCATGTTTTCTGGGATACAAGTATTGATACAGCTGCCAAGACTAGAGAATGTGCTGCTTTAATGGAAATGATCATGAAACATAACTATCCCATAAATTCGATTATTACAGCTGACAGAGGCTATGAAAAATACAATCTGATGGCGTGCTGCATAGAAAACAATCAGAAGTTTCTGGTCCGCACAAAAGATATCAATGTATACAGCTCCATTCTTTCGAACTTGAATTTACCAGATGAAGAATTCGATTTAAATGTCACTAAAATATTGACTCGTACACAAACAAATGAAACTAAAGCCAACAAGCAAAAATATACATTCATTTCTAACAAGTCTGAGTTTAATTATTTTGGTACAAAAGAGTTTTATAAAATGAGTCTAAGAGTTGTTCGCTTTAAAATTACAGATGACACCTATGAATGCCTGGTGACAAATCTGACGAGAGATGAATTTGATCTGACTGAACTGAAGAAGATGTATCACATGAGATGGGATATAGAAACAGCGTTTAAAGTGCTGAAATACATTATCGGAATGATTTCGTTTCATTCGAAAAAGCGTAATTTCATACAGCAGGAAATCTATTCGGCCATTCTGTTGCACTGTTTAACAAATATCATTGCTGACAGGATACAAATAGAACAGTCAGACAGAAGAAAACATAAATATAAAGTAAATATATCTACTGCCGTAACAAACATGAGACTCTGGCTAAGGAAATTAATTGGTACAGCAGAACTGATGAAAAGAATAAAAAAATATCTGGCCCCCGTAAGACCAGATAGAAAATATCAGCGCAATATGAAACCTAAATCAGTTGTTCCGTTCAATACAAAAGCATCATAGCGCTACACTGATTATATTTCATATTCAAGTCGCAGGCAAATTTTTCTAAAGTGAATCAATTTGCCTTTTTGTCATGCTTGAAAGCCATCAATTCTAATTGAAATGTGATAGAAACCCTGGATGTAGCTCTACATCCAGGGTTTACATGACAAATATTTTATTTTAATGACTTCTTATTTGCCTTAACTTAATGACATTGGATTTATTCTGTTTCTTTTTTTGTGATTGTATATTTAGAGCCATAGCCATCATATTTACATGCATGTGCTGTGTCAGATATAAACTGGTATGTTGTATCATCTGACTGCATAATATGACCTGTATAGGAAATATCAAATACGTAGTATTGTGGAAATGCATCTGTGTATGTATTTTGAATTGCATACGTGACTTCAATGCTGCCATCTTGTTGAATTGCATAGTTTTTGAGTGTTGGGTGATACGCGTTGATTTCTTCTTTTCCAAAAGTATAGGATGGACAGGAAGCAAGTCCTTTTTCTACAGAAGGAATGAATGTGTTGAGAATTTCCTTATATGGCACATTGGTATTCATGACATTCATTGTAGAAGAATGTTGATAAGATATTTCTTTTGATGTTTGATTGTTTAAAATACGATAGCCTTGTTTTATTAATTTCTGCAAATCGAAAGATATAGATACAGCGATTGAGGATGATGAATCAACAGTATAAGAATACTGGATACCTAGGTCGGTAAATGTTTTTTCTGGATGCAATGTAATGTGTTCTACACCATCTGTATTACTAGTTTCAATCTGGAGCTGTTCAAATGGATCAATGGTCGTGATATTTGATAAACCAGTAACTGTATAAGATCTAGAAGTATCTTTAAGATTATATTTTGCTTCTTTTGCGGCTTGCACGTCGAATTTACATGCGTATTGAATCACTGTTCCATTTGATAAATGATCTTTTATAGAAAATGAGCAGTCAATGGATTGAATGAGAGTTCTTAAAGCTTTTGTATCTTTACGATGTCTTTCCTGGTTTCGTAGTTCTTTTTTTAAGGAAGAGAGTGCTTTCTTTTCAGGATGGAAAGAAGAAGGTATTTCTCCTTCTCCATTGATTCCTGTTAAAATCAATGTCTGATTTTGTAGAAGCGATAAATTGATACCATAATGAGAAATATAGAAAGCGCGTAAAGCAAGGGTGAGTGAAATCAATAATGCTAGAAAGATACCAATCTTAGAGACAAACGGAAAAACGATCCGCATTGGATCTTTTACTTTCTGATTGTAATCTTGATCTTCTATGACAGGAAGTTCTACTGTATCGTCAAGATCGATGTTTCTTCTAGTCTTGTCTTTCATTCGTCCTTCATTGTATTGAGTAGTTCTACGAGTTGTTTCTTTGTTAATGATTTTTCTTGTGTATGTTGTGTTCCTATTTCGAATGGAATCTTTTTTTCGCGTACGACTGCACGTGCAAAGATATTAAAAGCAGTGGTAGCATTCATTCCCATATCTTCCACTAAAGCATCGAATTCTTTTTTCAACTGTGCATCCATACGAATTGAAAATGTCTGTTGTGCCATAAAGAAACTCCTTTCATGTTCTATTTTATATAAAAATGAACATAAATGAAATAATAAAGAACATCAATGATTGCAGTTTTATTAAAAGATGGAAATCTTAAGAAAAACAGATAAACTAATACTAGATATGAAAACAAATGATTCTTTAAGAAAGACGATATTAAAAAATGCAAAAGACAACCGTATCTTTATGAGCTGGTTGATTTTTGAAGCATCTACATGGACAAATTATGGATTTGTCTTGTTGTATCTGGAAGAAGCAATCCGTTTGCATTCAATGTGGATGATGATTGTATCTATGTACTATGGAAGTATTGCATTGTTAAGAACACATTGGTCACACTTTACAAAAATGATCAATACACTTACCAATGAAGAAGAAAAAAAGCAGCTTCGTATCAATGGTGTGCGTTCCGTTGGACTGATGCTTGTTGGTTTGAATTTGATCTTTGGTATCTTTGTTTCTTTAGTGACACATGGAGAAGGATCGTTTCAATATAGTAAAGGTGTTTTTTATTTGATGATTCTATATGTAGGATTTGGATTCTGGGCTTCCTTAACAAATGCAATTCGAGATCGTGGAATTGGAATGATGTGGAACAGTTTGAGAATGATCAATCTTTCAGCCGCAATCACAGGTGTATTTATTTTGATTGCAGGATTTTATGATAATTATATTCTTGAAATGTCGACAAGAAATCTAGTATTAAGTATTACAGGAACATTTTCCTTTATGATTTTACTGTTATTGACAGTGCATACGCTATTGTTGTCAGATGGAGAAGAAAAATGATTTATTTTGGCTGTATATTATTGCTTTTTTATATTCTTCCATTGTTTTTAGGGTGTTCGTTTAATTTTGGAAATGTATTTGGTTTTATTTTGAGTGGTGCATGCATTCTATATGGAATGTTTGGAAATGTATATATTGGAATCTTTCTTTTGTTGAATGGAATCGTGATTGGTCTCACACTTTGTTTTATGTTTTCTGCGTGTTTTCAAAAATCAGAGAATGATGAAACAGTATTGATTCTTGGGTGTGGTTTGTATGGATCTAGACCATCAAGAGCATTGATGCAAAGAATGGATCGTGCAATTCAATATTTAAACATTTCACCTGTATCAAATGTCATTGTTTCTGGTGGACAAGGCAGAAATGAAGATATCAGTGAAGCAGAAGCTATGTATACGTATTTAATAGAACATGGAATTTCTAAAGAAAGAATTTATGTAGAAGATCAAAGTACAAATACAGAAGAGAACGTTCTGTTTTCTAAAAAAATCATTGAAGAAAACGGCCTTTCAAAAGAAATTGCGGTGAGTACACAGGAGTTTCATATGTATCGTGCATCCTTGTTAGTAAAGAGTGCGGGAATGTCATTTCATGCTTTATGTGCATGGAGTACATGGTATTCTATCCTTGTTTATTTTACACGTGAGGTGCTTGCGGTATGGAAGTGTTGGACTTGCAAAATGTGCAGAAATACGGTATAAAGTACTTGTACAGAATGATTGGAATCATTTGCCAGTCAGTTCAACATTCGTTAGGTTAATTTGCGGGAAACTGCTAATTACTCTTTGGAAGGAGGCCTATGAGTGCAGAGTGCCAGCTATCGCATCCGTGCGAACGGCATTCCGTGTATGCAAACATCATTAGCATTACAAAATAAGACGCAATTGTTTCATTCGCAATTGTGTTTTATTTTTGTATAATAGGACTTATAAAAAGAGGATTTAACTAGGATGAAAGTATTTGCGAGTGATTTTGATGGAACAATTCATTTTGTGGATGAAAAGATTGGTGGCTATTTTAAACAGGGAGATTTAAGAGCTATCAAGAAATTTCAGGAAAATGGAAATTTATTTGGTTTGTGCACCGGTAGACCACTATATGGGTTTGAAGGTGATGACATTGGCGGTCCTGAATGTGATTTTATTATCGCTTCTACGGGTGGAATCATTTCCAGGAAAGAAAATGGTTTGTTAAAGGTATTGCAGGAAGATACGATTACTACAGAACAAGTTGGTAAAATACAGGAACTTTGCGATGGAAGAGGTATCCTCTATATTCATGCAGACGGTCATGTATTTACATTGTTTGAAAGAAGACCAGGTTATGATTCACAAGTTGTTTTAGAGCATCTTGAAGATCTCAATGGAAAACATGTGACTGCAATTTCTGTATGGACACCAACATTAGAAATGGCTGAAACTTTAACATATGAAATCAATAAGAAGTTTCCTGAGGAAATGGATGCATACCAGAATGTGAACTGGTTAGATGCAGTACATCATGGTGTATCTAAAGGCAGTGGCATCAAGCAGGCAAAGAAGATTTTCAAGGCAGATATGATTGCAGGAATTGGAGATTCTTTTAATGATATTCCTTCTTTAGATGCTGCGGATGTTGCTTTTACATTCCATCGTTGTGATGAACGTGTCAAGCAGCATGCAGACTACATTGTTGATTCTGTGGAACAGGCAATCGCAATTTTTGAAAAACTATAATGAAAAGGGGAGCACATTGCTCCCTTTTATGCTTTTATCATGAGAATTTTGTTTGATCTTCTTGTACGGTTATAAGATTTTGCAATAGAAGCCTATGTAAGAGTAAATCATCTACCATAGGATTTACAACGGCAGCTGCGATTTTTTTGTTTAAATCTAAGAACGTAAGGAGTTCTTTCTTTGTGAATACGTAGATCATTTCACCTTTGTTTAACTTAGGCTTAAATTTGTTGAGTAATGCAACGGAAGAAAATACAGGAAAGTATCTTTCACCGTCGCTGCCTTCCATCATGTCAGCTTTTTCAATTTCGGAACAGGCAAGTAATTCTTCATCTTTTTTTGGATAGATTGCCGCAAAGAAGATGACGTCACCACTCATAAATAAAGTTAGATCCTGCAGAACTTTATTAAGCCCTTCTTGTGAAAGCGGGGCTTTTCTTTTGTTTAATAATGCATCTAGCTGTGCATCATTTTCTGGCTGGTATGTATTTGTGTATTTTTTCATGTTATTTTTCTCCAAGGAATATTCTAATAGATAGAAAAGAAAAATGCATCTAATCTTAGATGCATTGTATAAAATTCCATTTTTGGAATTGTTTTGTTTGATCGATTGAAGAAAAACAATGATCTTCATTGTTTCTATCAATAACGGCTGTAATTTGTAATAACGATGTAACCCATGTCAGCTTCGTTAGCTAAGCGTGCATAACCTTTATCATCTGTAAATTCAATAACTGTGCCGCCATCGATCGTCAAATACTCAATACGATGACTCATTTTTGATATCCTCCTTTCTTTGTTGTATAGGTTATACATGAGAAAAAAAGTAAAATCAAGTGAGATAACCAAAATTTTTCACAAAATTCACAAAAGTTATTACTATCCTTAATAACGGACAGTGTAAAAAGGGTTCCTGGATACAATAGAAAACAGAAAGGAGAGTTTTTCTAGTATTGTATTTGACACTTGTTATAGGTTCGATAGAATTATTGATAGAAGTTGGAAATCCAACCAATTGAAGAGTGAACGTATGGAAACAAATGAAAATTTTTTGTTGAATCTATCTATTTTGTATCGAAATATTATGAAATATTTTGATCATGTTTTAGCAAAATATGACATCGGTTCAGGGCAGATCATCTTTTTAACATTCATTAATGAAAATGAAGGATGTACGATGCAGGACGTAACACGTGTTTGTGAAGTGGATAAAGGAACAACCACAAAATCAATCAATCGTCTGATTGATCAGGGATATGTGATGGCAAGAAATGATGAACATGATCGTAGAAGCAAGCGTTTATATACAACAAAAGAAGCGAATGTAGTGATGAATGCAATTTATCAATATCGAAATGAATGTCGAAAAATCGTTGGAAAAGATCTGGATTTTGATGCATTTAATGAAATGATGGCTGTTGTAACAGACAATGCAAGAAATGTACTGGAAGAAAGTGAAGATCTGTCGAGTTTGAAAATTGGTGGTTTATTGAAGACAACTTTACTGGATTATCCAGGAAAAGTTGCCTGTACGATTTTTACAAGTGGATGCAGCTATAAATGTCCATTTTGTCATAATCGTGATCTTGTGTATATTCCTGAAAACTATCAGTTTTTAGATGTTGATGAAATATTCCAGTTTCTAGACAAGCGTAAAAATATCCTGGATGGTGTCTGTATCAGTGGTGGAGAACCGTTAATGCAGGAAAAGCTGATTCCATTCTTGAAAGAAATCAAAAAAAGAGGCTACGAAATCAAGCTGGATGTGACAGGAAATTATTTGGATCGTTTGAAAGAAATTGTTGATGCAAAGCTTGTGGATTACATCGCAATGGATGTGAAGAATACAAAAGGGAAATATGCATTGACAGTTGGAAGTGAGTCAGAGAACTTCCCTGTGGAAAGTATTGATGCATGTATTTCCTTTATTCGTACATGTGGAATTCCATATGAATTTCGTACAACGATCGTTCGTGAATTGCATACAAAAGAAGATCTGATTGCAATGGCAAAGTGGCTGAAAGGTGTAGATGCCTGGTATCTGCAGCAGTTTCAGGATTCGCCAAATTGCATCCAGGAAGGTTTTCATTCCTACAATAAGCAGGAAATGTTAGAAATACTAGAAGCAGTGAAGCAATATGTTCCAAATGCTGAAGTTAGGGGTGTAAAAGAGGAATAGTCTATGTATCGAGTTATTAAACGTGATGGAAGTACAGTTCCATTTAATATTCAGAAGATTTCGAATGCAATCAAAAAAGCATTTATTGGATGTAAAAAGAATTATACAGATGATGTGATTGATTTGATTGCATTAAGAGTAACAAGTGATTTTGAAGCAAAGATCAAAGATGAAATGATCGATGTTGAAGATATTCAAGACAGTGTTGAAAAGGTATTGAGCGAAGTGGGATATGCGGATGTATCGAAAGCATATATCTTATATCGCAAGCAAAGAGAAAATGTGAGAAATATTTCCGCAACAACTTTAGACTATAAATCACTGGTAAATAGTTATTTGAATGCTTTGGATTGGAGAGTGAAGGAAAACAGTACCGTAACATATTCCATTGGTGGTTTGATTTTATCAAACTCTGGCGCAATCACTGCCAATTACTGGCTGTCCGAAGCATATGACGAAGAAATTGCGAATGCACATCGCAATGGAGATATTCATATTCATGATTTGAGTATGTTGAGCGGCTATTGTGCTGGATGGTCATTAAAGCAATTGTTATTAGAAGGTGTTGGCGGGGTGGAAGGCAAGATTACACGTGGGCCTGCGAAACACTTAGATACTTTGTGTGATCAGATGGTTAATTTCTTAGGTATCATGCAGAATGAATGGGCTGGTGCACAGGCATTTTCTTCCTTTGATACGTATCTGGCTCCTTTTGTAAAAGTAGATCATTTATCTTACAAGCAGGTAAAACAGGCAATCCAGACTTTTGTATATGGTGTGAATACACCAAGTCGCTGGGGTACACAGGCGCCATTCACAAATATCACGCTAGACTGGACAGTACCAGAAGATTTAAAGGATCTGCCCGCAATCATTGGTGGAAAGAATCAAGATTTTACCTATGGTGAATGTAAAAAAGAAATGGATATGATCAATAAGGCATTCATTGAAGTCATGATTGAAGGAGACTATGAAGGCAGAGGTTTTCAGTATCCAATTCCTACATATTCCATCACAAAGGATTTTGACTGGTCAGATACAGAAAATAATGAATTGTTGTTTGAAATGACTGCGAAGTATGGAACCCCCTATTTCTCTAACTATGTAAATTCCGATATGAAGCCAAGTGATATTCGATCTATGTGCTGCAGATTGAGGTTAGATCTTAGAGAATTGCGTAAAAAGAGTGGTGGATATTTTGGAAGTGGAGAATCTACAGGTTCTATTGGCGTGGTAACGATCAATCTGCCTCGTATTGCATATTTATCAAAGAATGCTGATGAATTCTATACAAGACTGGATGCAATGATGGATATCAGTGCGCGTTCATTAAAGATAAAACGTACAGTCATTACGAAATTATTGGACAATGGTCTGTATCCATATACAAAGAAATATCTTGGTACATTTGCACATCATTTTTCAACCATTGGTATTGTTGGTATGAATGAAGCGTGTCTGAATGCAAACTGGATCCAGAAAGATCTTTCCAGCGAAGCTTCACAGAGTTTTGCGAAAGATGTTTTAAATCATATGCGTGAAAGATTGAAAGACTATCAGGTGGAATATGGTGATCTTTACAATCTAGAAGCAACACCAGCAGAAAGTACTGCGTACCGTCTTGCAAAACATGATAAAGAAAAATATCCAGAAATTATTACGGCGAATCAAAGTGGAACACCATACTATACAAACAGTTCTCATTTACCAGTCAATTTCACAGAAGATGTATTTACAGCTTTGGATATTCAGGATGATTTACAGACATTTTATACATCTGGAACAGTATTCCATGCATTCTTAGGGGAAAGATTGTCTAGCTGGAGGAGTGCTTCTGCACTTGTAAGAAAGATTGCGGAAAACTATAAATTGCCTTATTACACACTTTCACCTACATACAGTATCTGTAAGAAAGATGGCTATTTGAATGGTGAAGTGTGGAAGTGTCCAAAGTGTGGTGGTGAAACGGAAGTGTATTCTAGAATTACGGGATATTATCGTCCTGTGAAAAACTGGAATGCTGGAAAGAATCAGGAATTTAAGGATCGTACTGTCTATGAGGTGAAAGGTGGTTTTTCACAAAAGAAGAAAGTAACACCTGTGAAAAAGAAAACTGTTTCTTCCATTCCTGTTGTGAGTGAAAATAATCTTTTGTTTACTACGAAAACATGTGCGAATTGTAAGATGATTCAGAAGCTGATGCATGAGAAAAAGATTCCTTATTTACTGGTGGATGGTGAAAATAATCCAAACCTTGTGAAGGAATTTGATGTAATGCAGGCACCTACACTTGTTGTGGTGAGTGATGTGGAAACAAAAGTATATGCGGGCGTGAATGAAATTTTAGCGTATATTCAAAAAAGTTAAGATTTTGAAGCTTGTCACAAGTGTTAAAATAAGTAAAACAAGGTAATGTTATGTACAAAATATTAATTATAGAAGATGATCAGGGAATTGCGGAAGGGATACAGACAAGATGTCAATCCTGGGGCTTTGAAGTGCAGTGTGTGAAAGACTTTAAAGATGTATTGCATACATTTGTATCCTTTCATCCTCATCTTGTATTGTTGGATATCACATTACCTTTTTATGATGGATTTTACTGGTGCAGTGAAATTCGTAAAATATCTAAAACACCAATTATCTTTATTTCATCAGCAACGGAACGCATGAATATGTTGATGGCAATGAATATGGGTGGAGATGATTTTGTCTGTAAGCCATTTGATATTGATGTATTGCTTGCGAAAATCCATGCATTACTGCGAAGAACGTATGATTTTTCAAATGAGAATACAGTACTGGAATTTCATGGAGCATTGATTGATACAGATAAGCAGGTTGTGATGTATCAATCGCAACAGATTGCGTTAAGCAAGAATGAATACCTGATTCTTATTTGTTTAGTGAAGAATAAAGGGAAAGTCGTTTCTAGAGAAAAACTGATGAATGCTTTGTGGCAGACGGATAGTTTTGTGGATGAAAATACATTGAGTGTCAATGTGAATCGTTTACGAAAGAAATTAGAAAATGCGGGAATGGATCATGTTATTGAAACAAAGTTTAAAGTTGGGTATATGATTGTATGAAATTATTGATGCAATATGTAAAACAGAATTTATCCTTGATTGTGGTATTTATTTGTATCTTTGTTTTACAGATGGTTTGTTATCGTTTGTATCAGATACCAATGAACTGCATTGTATATGTAGATGTGCTAAGTCTGTTGATTTTACTGGTGTTTGGAATGATTCGCTTTTTTCGAATGAAGAAAACATATGAACAGTTAACAAAAATCAATGATGCAGATATTGCAAGTGTAGTAGAGTATCCTTCCTTTGTGACAAAGATTGAAGAGGAACAATATCGAATCATTCAAATGCTGATTGCTTCGCATAGAAAACAAATGTCACTTTCAAACGAACAGCATCAACAGATGATGGACTATTATACGGTCTGGGTACATCAGATCAAAACACCAATTGCTTCTATGAAGCTGCAGCTGCAGAATGAAGATACCCCATTTTCTCACAGTATCGAAAGAGATCTATTTCGTATTGAGCAGTATGTAGATATGGTACTGACGTATCTTCGTTTAGATTCCACAAGTACAGACTACGTATTTAAAGAATATGATATTGATACAATCATGAGAAAAGTGATTCGTCGATTATCTGCTGAATTTATCGCAAAAAAACTGACATTGGATTTTCAACCATTACATATGAGAGTTGTAACGGATGAAAAATGGATTTCGTTTGTATTTGAACAGGTTTTAACAAATGCAATCAAATATACAAATGCAGGCAGTATTTCAATTTATGGAGTAGATGATGGTATCTGTATTGAAGATACAGGAATGGGTATCAAACAGGAAGATCTTCCTAGAATCTTTGAAAATGGTTATACAGGCTACAATGGCAGAGAAAATCAAAGAGCAACAGGTATTGGCTTGTATTTGTGTAAAAGAACATGTGATGCTTTGAATCACAAAATCAGTGTTCAATCTGTTGTGGATCAAGGGACATGCGTGAAAATTGAATTCTTACAAAACTGTAAGAAGTAATAAAGAATCTGTAAGAAGAATCGATAGAATACAGATTCTTTTCTTTCTAAACTAGAGTGTGTAAAAGGAGGACAATAAACATGCGTTTATTAGAAGTAAAAAGTGTTAAGAAAGTATACACATCACGCTTTGGTGGAAATAAAGTCATTGCATTAAATAATGTGAATTTCTCTGTGGATCATGGAGAATATGTTGCAATCATGGGAGAATCCGGTGCTGGTAAGACAACACTTTTGAATTTGCTTGCAACATTGGATAAAGCAAGTGAAGGTCAGATTCTTTTAAATGGAAAAGATCTTAGTCAAATGAATGAAAAAGAAGCTGCGAATTTTAGAAGAAAACATTTAGGTTTTGTATTCCAGGATTTTAATTTATTAGATACATTTTCATTGAGAGATAATATTTATCTTCCTCTTGTATTGAGTGGAAAAAATCACAAAGAATACGATGCTCTTTTAGAACCAATCGCAAAACAATTACATATTACAGATATCCTGGATAAATTTCCATATGAAGTATCCGGTGGACAAAAGCAAAGAGCTGCCGTTGCACGTGCTTTGATTACACATCCAGATATCCTGCTTGCAGATGAACCAACAGGTGCATTGGATTCAAAAAGTTCAAGTGAAATGCTGGAACAGTTTGAAGCAATCAACCGTATGGGACAGACAATCTTAATGGTTACGCATTCTACGTCTGCTGCGTCTCATGCAAAAAGAGTACTGTTTATTAAGGATGGTACAGTATTTCATCAAATCTATCGTGGAGATAAGAGTGAACAGGAAATGTATGAGAGTATCTCTCTTACATTGACACGTATACAGGCAGGAGAGTAAGCATATGAGATTCTTTTATCCTCGTCTTGCTTGTTTGAGTATTCAAAAGAATAAGCAGTATTATTTTCCATATATTCTGGCTGGAATTTTGATGTGTTCAATGACATATATCATGAATTTCCTGAATGTTTCAACAATTGTTTCCGGTATGAATGGCGGAGCAACAATGCAGACAATGTTTGGCTTTGGTATGATTGTTGTCTCTGTATTTTCAGCATTTTTCTTGTTTTATGCAAATTCTTTTCTTGTCAAAATAAGAGAAAAAGAACTGGGATTGTATGCCATTCTTGGAATGAATCGTGGAAATATCATTCGTCTTGTTTTGATTGAAAGCTTGCTTGTCATGTGCAGCGTCATTGCAGGTGGTTTGCTTCTTGGCGTTGTACTTAGCAAACTTGTTGAACTTGTATTGTTTACTTTGTGCCATGCGGAAGTGAGTACGGGCTTCTATTTTAACTTTGATTTGATTGCTAACGTAGCAGTATGGTTTGCTGGCATTTATATGATTTTGTTTGTATACAGTGCAATTCGTATTTGGGCAAAGAGTGCTTTACATTTGATGCACAGTACGTCCTATGGTGAAAAAGCACCAAAGGCGAATATGGTATTTGCTTTGATTGGTGTTGTTATCTTAGGTGCTGCCTACTATATGGCAGTAACGATTGAATCACCAATAAAAGCATTACAGACATTTTTTATCGCAGTTCTTCTTGTAATCATTGCTACGTATATCTTGTTTGCGGTTGGCTCTGTTGCCTTATGCAAAGTGCTGGAAAAAAATAAAAACTATTACTATAATCCAAATCATTTTGTATCCGTAGGAACAATGCGTTTCCGTATGAAAAGAAACGGTGCAGGTTTAGCTTCTATTTGTATCTTGATTACAATGGTTATGGTTGTTGCGTCTGTTTCCTTTTCTGCCTATACAGGGATACAGGATTCTGTGAATCGTGGATATCCAAAAGATGTTTTGATAGAAGTAGGAACATATAAAGATGTTGAACAATTACGTGATCTTTTTCAACAGTTTGTGCAAGAAAATAATGCACATATGGTAGATGGAAATTATGTGCATTATAGAGAACACATCTATGGAAGCTTCACAAAGAAAGGATATGCTTCCAGTAATACTCTCACTATGGATCGATTTGCAGTTATTGATTTAGATACATACAATCAATTAACAAAGCAGAATGAATCATTGAATGATGATGAATGTCTGCTTGTATCCAAATCCAATGTAGATTATCAAACATTTCAGCTGGATCAGAATCAACCGTTGAAAGTAAAGGAAATCGTAAAAGAATCACTGCTTCTAGATGCCAATACGATTACGGATACATCTGTAACACTTGTGATAAAAGATTTGGATATGTTGACATATCAAGAAGGAACACAAGATACATTATCTTATCTTGCGAATGTTGAAGATGGATATACGATAGATAGGGATGCATTGATTCAAAAAATTGGTTTTCTAATGAAAAACTTTGAAATGGCGAATACATTGGATTTTAGCTACATGTATGCTGTAGAGACAAAACAGGCGACATTAGAAGCGTATTATACGTTGTTTGGCGGTATCATTGTATTAGGTGGATTGTTATCGATTGTTTTCTTGGCATCTGCAGTTTTGATTATCTACTATAAGCAGATCGTAGAAGGTTTGGAAGATGCTGAGCGTTTTAGAGTATTACGTAAAGTTGGCATGGAAGATGCACAAATTAAAAAGACGATTAACGCACAGATTTTACTTGTCTTCTTTATGCCATTAGCATTAGCTGGTTTGCATTTGATTTGTGCGTATCCAATGATTTCGAAACTGATGGTGTTATTTACAATTACAGATATGACACTCATTAAGATTGTTACATGTATCACATTTGTGATGATTGGTGTATTCTATGGCATTGTATATAAATTGACATCTCATACGTACTACAAGATCATTCGTTCCTAGGTAATTGTATGAATTTCATGTTAGATAAAGATAAAAGAAATGTGGTAAGAAATGATAAAACATATCATCTCACCACAAAAGAATATGAAATATTAGAATGTCTGATGAATCATCCAAACAGGATTTTATCTGCTGAAGAATTGTATGCTTATATATGGAAAGAAGTTCCGTATGAATGTAAGCCAATTATATGCGTACATGTTCGTCATTTAAGAGAAAAGATTGAAGATGATCCATCTTTTCCTAAGAATATTCTTTCCTTTTATGGAAAAGGATATGCCTATGATCCTTCATGAGTCATTTGTGCAATGACTGGAAAATGGTCTGTTGGATATACAGAATCATATGGATATGTGATTTTTACAGCAGTTTGAACAGACAGGTTGTCTGAAACAAGGATGTGATCAATCGGAAGATGGTGATAACGCATGGAACCTACATCACCGCGTAATGTAGAACCGAATGAATCATCAATTAAATCTCTGAGATGTGTTCGATTTAATAATAGAAAAGCTGCAGAGAGTCTTGTACAGTTAAAATCTCCGCAAAGAAGCGTATAGTCACCTTTCTGATATTTCAGGATGATTTTAGAAAGTACTTTTGACTGTTGGGTGCGAACAAATGGAAAGTTGGCATCAAGATGGGTATTAAATACAGTCAATGTCTGATTTGTCTTGTTGTCTTTTAAATATACATATGTAACAATACGTGGAAATTGAGAGAAGGGATATTTTGATCCCTTCTTTTCTTCTTCTCTAGAAAGCCATAAAGTTTTGCCATCAAGAAATGTATATCTATCTTTTTTGAAAAGAATAGAAGAATATTCATTACTGACAAGAGAATGTCTGGAATCACCAAAGATTTCATAGCGCTCTAAGATATTTGACATATATGGAAACATGCCTGCGGTTAACTCCTGTACGCCAATAATATCTGGATCATATTCTTGCAGCATAGATTGAATTGCATGGATACGGATGCTGAAGGGAGGATTTCCTGGTAAACGCGCTCCACTTGTCAATAAATTTAAACTCATAATTTTAAATGCATGATTGTTTGACATAAATACCTTTTTTGACCTTTACTATAATGCCTTCATCAACAAGTTTTTTGAGAATTCTCTGTAGCTGTCTTCTGGAGGCATTGATATGATTTGCACATTGTTCAACGCCACAGATCATATTATCTTTTGTTTCGTATTCTAAATAATATAGCACTTTAGAACGAATGTCTGTTGTTTCAAATTTTGAATTGGCAATGAATGTTGTTTTTTCTGAGACGCTTTGTAGAAGAAAGAAAAGAAGATCTGGATCTTTTTTGATTTGATCGCGTGTAGTGGATAAATCAATACTTAGCATATAACAAGGTGTAAGTGTTTCGATGAGATACTGCTTTGTTGAGTTTTGCGTAAATTCAATATCTCCGAAACATACGAGTGGATCTGTTTTAGAAATCTGAGAAACAGAACCATCGATACGTATTGTTGAAATAGAAGTAGAACCAGAGACTAAAAATAATAGAAAATTTCTGGGGTTCAGTTTCTCATTTAATATTTCATGTGCTTGAAAATGATACAAATCTAATGGATAGTTTTTTAATAATGCATTTAATTTGTATTGTTCAAGATATTTTCTGATTTTTGAAATGTTATCAATTTTTTTCATAGAATGTGACACATGACACATTAAAATTATAAATCAAATGATAAAATCTTGGAACGAGGTGAAATATGGAAAATGAATTATTTGAAAAAATGCCAATCCAGAAAGCATATATGAAATTAGCATTGCCTGTTGTTTTCTCTAGTGTTTTAGCACTTGTTTACAACATGGTAGATATGTTTTTTGTGGCAAAAACAGGAGATACAAATTTAGTTGCGGGAGTTACGCTATGTGGACCAGTCTTCACATTATTGATTGCGATGGGAGATATTTTTGGTCTTGGCGGAGCAAGTGTCATTTCGAGATTGTTTGGAATGAAGAAAAATGAAGATGGAAAGAGATTGTCTGTGTTTTGCCTGGATGGATGCTTTATCTTTGGAATATTGATTGCAATATTGCTGCTTGTATTTAAGATGCCAATCTTAACACTGCTTGGAGCAAGTACAGAGACATTTGTACATGCCAGCAGCTATTATTTCTGGATTGCTTTAGGTTCTCCATTTGTAATCTTAGCTTTAGCACCAACAAATCTGTTGCGTACAGAAGGGCATGCAACTGCCGCCATGATTGGTTCTGTGACGGGTTCTATTGTGAATATGATCCTAGATCCAGTATTTATTTTTGGCTTACATATGGGTGCTGGTGGTGCAGCAATCGCAACCGTTATTGGCAATATCTGTGCAGATATCTTTTATATCTATTTTATTTGTAAAAAGAGTCAATGGTTAAGTATGAAACTCAGTGGTTTTTATATTCATGCAGGTGAAGTGAAACAGATCCTTTCAATTGGAATCCCTAGTTCCATAACAAATGTGATGCAAAGTATTGGGGTGATGTTGTTGAATAACTTTTTGCTGCCATATGGAAATGATAAGATTGCATCATTTGGTATCGTATCTAAGATTACAATGATTGTTGTGATGATCATGGTTGGTTTTGCTTTTGGCGGACAACCATTATATGGATATTTGTATGGTGCAAAATTACAGAAGAGAATGAAAGAATGCATGAAATATGCGTATCAATTGATTATTGGAATTTCTGCGACTTTATCGATTGTGTTATCTATCTTTGCACCATTTATGATTTCTATTTTTATGAATGATGCGGTAATGATTGCTGCAGGTGCACCAATGTTGCGTGCAGTACTGCTTGGTATGCCGTTTATTGGATTTGTGATGGTAACGACATGTGTATTCCAGTCCTGTGGAAAACCAGCACAGGCATTGATCCTAAGTGCAGGCAGACAAGGTATATTCTATGCAATTCTAATCTTTATCTTACATGCATTGTTTGGATATACAGGTGTTATCTATGCACAGGCAGCTTCAGATATCTTTACTGCGATCGTTGCGTATCTGTTATTGAAAAATACATTATTAAAAGAATTGAATGCATAAAAAAAGATGAACGATATTGTTCATCTTCGATAGGAAACATGTGCATGAAATGCTTCATATTTTTTTTCGCCAGGCTGATGAATTTTTCCTCCATCAAATACCTGACCGTCATATAGAACACGAATCATAATGACTTTGCCAAAAGGTAAAGAACGAATCAGATTTTTTGTGTAGCGAAGAAGATTGCCATGATCGCCATGATCTTCTACTTCGTACGTGATTTCACAGTTGGAAATATTACATACATATTTGTATGTAACTTCTTCGTTGTTTTCTAGTAAATTACAGATTTCATCTAGCTTTGTAGATGTAGCTACGTTTATTTTTGTCATGCATTAATTATAGAATAAAAATTATGAAAAAATAGGCTATATTAGCAAAATGGTGAATTCAAGAAATAGAATAAATGAAAAGATCATCTTTCTTCATGTCAGCAATACGGAAGAAATCTGTGATCTGATGCATTCTTTTCT
>NZ_JBQHWJ010000005.1:0-72477 GCF_052064035.1 Bulleidia sp. HCP3S3_C9
CTGTAGTTGTTTTAATAGTACTTTATTCACAATTTCAAAGATCTGTTTGGGAACCTGCTGGATTTGTTAACATTCCCCAATTTCTTTCATTTATTACTTGACTTCCTTATAGTTAAATCCTTTCTTCTAAATAATAAAAGTTTGTTTTTCTGTATTTTTGATTACAATCTCTAATTTTTCTACATCAATGATATGCGTCAATTTGCATTTAGGGCAGAAAAGAGGAAAATCTTTTAATACAGTATTATGAAATACTTGAACTCTCGTCTTTCCGTTACAAATCGGACATTCCTCAACATGAGCATTGACCTGCATTTATAATGCACAGAGCAGTACAACAAAACTAAGGCATAGCTTGCACTATGTCTATACTATATCTATACGTCGTTAGTTTTTTGTATAGCATCCGCAAAATAAGCATGACAAAAAAGCCCATGTTGAAAATGGGAAAATCCTTTTTTTCAATGCTTATCTAATACGCATGCTATACAACATAAACGCCGCCTCTTTTTACATAAATTTTATTTTATCAGAAAATCAGTCTACTGTCAATACACAACAGGAAGTATTTAACCTAATGATATGAATTGTGTGGACATATCCAAAAAGAAAGGTGAACTGTAAAATGTAACAGGGTGAATGAAAATGGCAAAAAGACCCGTACCATTGTACGACTTTAAGGCTTTCGGGGCAGCTATAAAAGCCGCGAGAAATGAATACGGCGAGAGCCGCAAAAAGGTAAGCGACGAGTTATATATTTCCCCGCGCTTCCTCGCTCGTCAGGGCAAGCCGGAGAAAGGCGGCGGCTTCTTCGTCGGTCATGGTCTTTGCTTCTGGCACAATGCTCTCAAAGACCGCACCCCGGACGATCAACCGATGGCTGCGCGTCCTGCGTTCCTCTTGGGATAACTTTTGCCGCAACACCTTTTCCCGATTTTCAAGCTGCCGGATTTTCTTCTTCCCGTCCTCAATCTCGGCTTGCAATTCCTCGCGTTTTTTTCTCTCGGTTTCGTCATGGGTGGTCACTCCTTTCTACCTGTCGGCATAGAAAAAGGACAGTCGATTTCCTCGGCTGTCCTTTTGATTAGGGTGTTTGGTTTACTCCGTTCTGCTCAATAAATGGGAATATTAAATATCAATACGCCCTTTAATACATTCCTATTAAAACATCAGCTTCGATTGTCAAATGTGTGAGAGTACGCCAATCAACGGAGAGAATGAGCTTGCCCCATTCCTCAACATTCTGAATGAAATGCACGCCCGCCAGACCAGCAAAAAGGTAAAGGCGGCCATGCGGACACGGTTCGCAAATGGCGCACACTATGGAGCCTATGCTCCGCTTGGCTATGTCAAAGACCCAGATAAGAAAGGCCATCTTCTGATTGACCCGGAAACAAGGTGGATTATCGAAAAGATTTTTGACCTTGCCGTTCATGGCCGGGGAGCCGCCAGCATTACACGGATTTTGGTCGAAGAAAAAGTACCTACTCCCGGCTGGCTGAATTTCCAGAGATACGGCACTTTCGCAAATATCTATGCCGGAGCGCCGGAGGAAAAAGCCTATGCGTGGACGATAGCGCAGGTGAAAAGTATTCTGAAAGAGGAAACCTATATCGGACACAGCGTCCACAATAAGCAGACCAACATTTCATTCAAAAACAAGAAGAAAGTACGCAAGCCAAAAGAGGAATGGTATCGTGTGGAGAACACCCACGAAGCGATTATTTCCGAAGATGTGTTCCGTCAAGTACAGGAGCAGATTTGCAACAGGCGCAGACGGCAGAAGAACGGCACAACACAGATATTTTCCGGGCTGGTAAAATGTGCGGACTGCGGCTGGTCGCTGGCCTATGGTATGAACAGCCAGAACAAAAATCCCTATGCCCACTACCATTGTAGCAAGTACGGGCAAGGATTGCACCAGTGTTCCATGCACTATATCCGCTATGATGTGCTTTACGCCTATGTCCTTTCCCGTCTGCAATACTGGTCTGTGCTGGCACAGCAGGATGGGGACAAACTTCTGAAACGGCTACTTAACGCCAGCGACAAGGAACGCAATACTGCAAGGAAGCGGCAGACAGCCGAACTGAAAAAGGCGGAAAAGCGCAAAGCAGAAGTAGACACCCTGTTTGCAAAAATGTATGAGGACTGGTCTGCCGGACGCATTACAGAATACAATTTCAATATGCTGTCCGAAAAGTATCAGGGCGAACAGCGAGAATTGGACGTAAAAATTGAACGGCTTCACGAAGCGATGGAGACCGCCGCCCAGACAGCGGTTGACGCTGAAAAGTGGATAGGTCTGATGAAACAGTATGTCAATCCCACAGAATTGACGGCTGAACTTCTGAATACGCTGATTGAAAAAATCCTTGTCCATGAAGCGGTCAAAAGTGAGGACGGAAGCCGGGAACAGGAAGTGGAAATCTTCTACCGCTTTATCGGCAAAATCGAATGACACATCTTGAGATACCCAACAATATCTTTAACTAAGGGAAACGGGAAGAAATGATTTCAATACTATGTGATGAAATACTGAAATCATATCAAGCTGGTTTCAAAGAGGGAATCAAGATTGGATATGAAGCAGGTGCAAATTCTTTACAAGACGATCAATAAAAGATCGTTTTTTTTAATTTGTTGTCCAATAATCATTCATTTCATGGCCTATTAGGGTGAAGGGATAAGAATTTCCTTTATTCCCCATGATCTTTGAAAATAGGATAACAACTGTTAAAACCAAAACCTGTATGCCCGAGCTAGATCAATGATGCGCAATGACTACCATATACAGCCTATAAATAATATATGGTAAGAGCGATGATACTTCAGAATGATCAGCAGCAGTCAACTGTGCCATGACAGCATGCAGGATAATGATACTTTCAGCGATGAGCGCACACGTAAGATGCGTGGGTGAAACTCCCATGACTGATGGCTGACAACCATCTACTTTAGCAGGATTCCCTATCGTTTTCGGGTTATCAGGGATAAATAGAAAACAAGATGAATAATGTATTTAAACTATCAGCCAGGTTCAACAGCCTGGCTTTACATATGAAGGAGCTGAAACATTTATGTTCAAAGTAAAACGAGGAGATGTTTTTCTTGCTAATCTAAGTGATGCAACCGGATCTGAACAGGCTTTTGTTAGACCGGTCGTTATTATCCAGAACAACTGTGGAAACAAGCATAGTCCTACAACCATTGTTGCCTGTCTATCTTCCAAAATTGAATCAAAAGCCCATCTTCCAACTCATTACATTCTTCCGGAAGGCATTGGCCTCAAACATCGATCCATGGTTCTTTGCGAACAGATTAAGGTCATCGATAAGTCCAGGCTGCTAAAGAAGATCTGCCATATTTCAAAAGGACATATGCACATCATCGATCACAAGATCAAAATATCACTCGGTCTAAAGAATATACATAGACAAAAATCATAGGTACAAATCCCACTTTTGCAGTTGGGATTCTTTTTTATTAAAAGCCTATAACAAAGGAAAGGAGGATAACCAGATGGATAAAAACAAAAACAGATTCGTAGATGCAAAAGAAATCATGGAACTTACCGGATTATCCAAGTCTGCTGCATATAGGCTGATTCAGCAGCTGAATGAAGAGCTTGCGCAGAAAGGTTACATGTATGTGCGTGGAAGAGTTATCTATCCTTATTTCTATGAAAGATTCTTTGGAAAGGATGGAGATTCAGATGCCGGTATATAAGGATAAATCAAGAGGAACCTGGTATGTCGTTACTCGCTATAAGGACTGGACGGGCAAGCTTAGGACCACAACTAAAAGAGGATTCAAGTCCAAGGTTGAAGCCAAGCGTTATGAAGTTGAATTTTCTGAAAAGAAAGATAACAGTCTATCAATGACTTTTGGAAGCTTTGTTGAAATCTATATGGATTCAATGGAAAAAAGATTGAAGGAAAATACACTTCAGACGAAAGTAGCAATCATTGAAAAGAAGATACTGCCCTATTTCAAGAACAAGAAGCTTTGCGAGATAACGCCAACCGATGTAATCAGCTGGCAGAATGAGATGATGAAGCAAACTACCAAAACGGATAAGGAGTTTTCCCCCACCTATCTAAAAACACTGCATAACCAACTGAGTGCAATTTTCAATTATGCCGTCCGCTATTATGGCTTGAGCAGCAACCCTGCTAGAGTTGCCGGCAATATGGGAAAGGAAACAAATGGTGAAATGCAGTTTTGGACCAAAGAGGAATACATGATCTTCTCCAAAGCCATGATGAAAAAGGATGGAATCTTCCAGGCATTTGAAATGCTTTACTGGTGCGGATTAAGACTTGGCGAAATGCTGGCATTAACGCCTTCTGATTTTGATTTTAACAAGAAAACCGTTCGGATCAACAAAAGCTATCAACGTATCAAAGGCGAGGATGTAATAACAGATCCTAAAACCATCAAAAGTAACCGTGTTGTCCAGATGCCAGATTTCCTGGCAGATGAAATGGAAGACTATTTATCCAGGCAATACGAGCTTAAACCAAATAACCGAATCTTTACAGTTACTAAATCCGGCATGCACCATGAAATGGACAGAGGATGCAGGGAAACCGGAGTCAAAAGGATTCGTATCCATGATCTTAGACACTCACATGTATCGCTGCTTATTGAGATGGGATTCTCTGCTGTTGATATTGCCAACCGTGTTGGCCATGAAAGCGTAAAGATCACCTATCGTTATGCTCATATGTTCCCTTCCAAAGACAAGGCAATTGCTGATAAGCTTACTGATTTCAGAGGAGGTGCTTTCAATGAGTAAGAAGAATGTAGATCAGAAAGGAAGATTCAGAAACAAGATTATTTCCTTCCGTGTGTCCGAAGAGGAAGCCAAACTTCTAAAACGTCGTGTTTTGTTATCAGGACTAACAAAACAGGATTACATAATCAACTCGATTCTTGGCAAGGAGATAGTTGTTTATGGAAGTCCGTTTGTATTCAGAAGTCTTCATGATGAACTCGTCCACTTTGCTAATCTATATGGAACATCTATTGATTCCGATGATGAGGAAATGATGGTTTGGGTATTAGAAATGATCCTGGCAATGCGTTCAAAGGACAAAACAATCGTAAAACCGTAATTTTGTTTTCAAAAATGTTTTCACATGAGAATAGTACAACGTGAAAATGGCTTAAATAAGGCAAATTTTTGTGATTAGGAACCATTCTTCATGTGTAAGAATTTAGTCATTTTCATCTGATTTCAGATCAAAAATGGCTATTTTTTATGTTTCTACATAGATTCTCGAATGCAGAAATCAAGTTTTTTTATTCGTATCTATGATTTTCATGTGATTATTGAGCTGTTTAACTGATAAATAAGGCAAATGTTCCTGGTGGCTTGGAGGTGTGAACCTCTAAGCCACGGTTTGCTTCAGGGTCCAAAAATACCAACGTCTAAGCCACCGGGTACCTTTTGGCAAAAAACAGGTCAAAATGTTTTCACGGAGGGCAAAAATAGTCCAAAATTGACTGATTTTTTGCTCTGAAAACACAAAAATTCATCCAAATGTTTTCAAAATGTTTTCACGGAAGCTATAGACATCAAAAAAACCGCTAATATTAGCGGTTTTAAGCACTTTGGGTACTATTCGAACTCCTTACCTTCCTTATTTTTTACCTTATTTATGGTATAAATCATAAGGATTTAAGGCTATTTTCTGTAAATTATCCACTCATTATTTTATTTATCAAATTTTTCGTATCAATATCTGTATCATTTATCCAAAAAGAATAGTTCCAATCGGCTTAGATGTTTTTAAGAGAATTTTCAAATCGCCATTCTTTGTACATTTCAGATAAAACATATCCAGTTCTTAGTCGCTCCATATAAACACCTTTATCTAAAGTTTTATCAGCTAAATCAATTATAAATTTCCTATCAAGCTCTTTACGGCGTTCTTCAAATTTCTCTCTATTCTCATTTATATAGGTTTCGAATTCTATTCTTTCTTTTTCTGATTCATAAAACAAAACAACTTCTTGATAATGCATCAATGCGTATCTGTGATCTCCATTCTCTTGGTCGTATAAAAATTGAAAGATCTTATACCTTAAGCTATCTTTCTCATAATATTTGTAGCTGTATTTTTTATTAAAACCATTTCTTTCACGAATTACATCTCCCCATATGGGAGTAGGGACAAATAGTCTTCCACTATCTAGAACTACAATCTGGTATGATTCTAAAAGCGTTTGGTGACACTTAATATCAAGAATTTCATAAGAGGTGCTATGATTCGGCATTGCAAACGCATAGAATTCTGGAGCCATACGATCATTATTCTCGTCTCTTTTAATTTCTATTGTTAGTTCTGGATAGTAAATGTTATAGAATGATTCCTCGAATTCATTCCATTCTATTTTATTAGCTAAATGATCATAAATATATTCCAGCTTGGACTTCGTTAAGCCAAATCTTTTTCGCCAAAGATTTTCTATATCCGTCATATCGGCATTACCGTTATCTGGCGTATTTTTATCACCAACTCTTGTGTAGATACAGCCTTGTCTCATTTTTCCGTAAGGCTTTTTTAAATAAATTGGCGTCTTCTCAACATCGAAAATCTTTAAAATGTCAACATCTTCACCATCGATGTTAACCGTTGTAAGTTCAATTTTAGGATATATATCTCCAGCAAAAACTAATTTCGATATTGCATCAATAATATCCGATTGCTTTCTTCTGTCTTTAGCCATTCCAGTAACTGTTAAATCATCAGCGACACCAAAGATAATATAGCAATCCTTGCTATGCACAGTATTAGCTAAACATATAATATCCTTTAGTAAATCAGCTATATCATCGTGCCATTCTTGCTTAAAGTCCCAGTATTCTCCCTCTTTTCCTCGTTCCATTAAGGACAATACTAATTCCTTTAATTCACTATTGTTCATAGGTATTTCAACCTCCTTTTCACTTATATTGATTCAAAATCTGTTTCGTATCTTATATATTAATTTTACCAGACACGCAGCATCAATCCCAGCGCCATTAAATTAAGCCTCGCAACATAATTGTTACGAGACTGTTTAGGTTATACCAGTCCATTTTTCGTTTCTTCCTTAGGATAATATAAACCATTAGCCACAGCTAATATGAGCGCAATATTATCCATTAGCTCATCATCAATATCATTCGAAGACTCGAGCCTGTGCAATTCTTCCAAAACTTCGCTTAGCCGATCAAATACTGCTCTATGTACTTTACAATTAGCTTGTACATTGATTGTTCTATCAAGAAGCTTACTGATAATGAAGTCTTGCTTTGTCATCCCTGTTAGAGATACAGCAATGTTTAATTGCTCATCTTCTTCTGGTGATACCCTAAATGCAATGGTTTTCGACCGAAAACGATTATGATTATCTTGGTTCCTTTTAGACATTTTATACACCTCTTCTCATTTTATCTAAGTCGTTAGCAATAGTTTTTTGTACGCCATCAAATAAATGGCCGTAAATATTCTGTGTTGTAACAATCGATTTGTGTCCGATTCTTTTAGACACTTCGAATATATCGTATTTCCTGCTGATCAAAAGAGATACGTGAGAATGCCTTAATCCGTGGATGGTTATTTTCTTTAACTTATATTGATCAATAATGTAATCAAGATTTTTGTTTAATTGATGTCGTCTGAATTTAAATATTCTTTCGTCAGGCTTTGGATTATACAACTGCTCAATATATTCTTTAATTTCATCAACCAGAAATGCTGGCATACTTACTTTTCTAAAAGAACTCGGAGTTTTAGGAGAAGTTATAACATCTTCTCCATTCATATGATGATAGGTTTTAGTGATATTTATGGCTCCTTCTTCAAAATCAATATCTTCTTGAGTTAAAGCCAATAGTTCACCAACTCTTAATCCACACCAATATAGGATTTCATATGCGTAGTAATATCTTGGATAGTTCATTGCGTGGTAAGCAAATTTCTCATATTCTTCTAATGTCCAAAATTGAACCCGTATTCCTTTTGAACCCATATTCTTAATATCAACCAAAGGATTTGTAGTTAGATATCCTTTATCTTTTGCGTAATTAATAACGGAGTTAAATTGACACTGGATCGTTCGAAGATAAGCTTGAGAGAATGGCTTACCATTTGGTTGTACAGTTTCTTTTATTCCTTCTTGCCATTCGGCAATGATATCTTCATTTATTTCATCAATTGGCATATCTTCAAATACAGGAAATATATGTTTATTGAAGATGTTAAATTTAGTTTCCAGTGTAGACTCCTTAATATCAGAATGTTTATGCGACGTCAGATATTCTTGAAAAACATCACCGAAAGTTTTAATTATTGCTTCATTGTTTTCTTCTGGTATCGTTAAGCTTTCTATAAAATCCTCTTCAAACTTTTTAGCATCTCTTTTACTATCGAAACCTCTTTTAAGTTTTGATTTTGTTTTTCCATCAATTGGATCAACATAGTTAAATTTCGTCAACCATTTAAATCCTTTTGATACCGGATATTTATACTGTGGCATATTATCCTCCTTTATCTACATATATCTTCTCTTCACTTGGAAAATACCTCTTCATCAAATACAACGAATCCACTTTACCTGGAATAGTTAAATAACCAGCTTTTCTTAGTTCATCGTTAAGTTGATCAATAATCTTATAAGCATATGAATTTGAAATATCTAGCATTTCAGCTACTTGTTTTGCATTTAGCATCTTTCTTTGTTCCACCGTGTTCTCCTTCCTAGGATCTTCTCAAATCACCACCTTTCGTCCTTTCGACCACATTTTAAAATCTATGTGCTAAGTGGACAATTGTGCGATTTAAGCGATCGCATACTTGACAAATTACTTATTATTTCCTTGCTTTTTCTATAACTGTATACTGCCACCCAAGTCTTCCACATTTATCGCATTTTGACTTTCTTTTAGCAAAAGGATCGAGCCGTCGTATAACATAATTATTCGTGCTCATATAGTCCTTTAAGCATTTTGGGCAAAGGCAACGAATAGTATCTTTATCAATTTCTTTATAGAACCAAAAGCCAAAGGTTTTCTTCAGCGTGTTATTAATCCGCTTCATCAGACGTTCATCATCTATTGTTCCAATATACTCAAGAAGACCTTTTTTATTTACTGTTTGTATTTGTTCCAATAGCACCATAGAAGGCTTTTTTAATCCAAATTCTTGTCCCAATATAATGTGTGATGGTAAATAGCGTTTCTTTAATACGGTTGTAATAGATGCGACAATGATAGTCGGCGCATTAGCATTAAATTCATCAGCTTGAACAACCAGTACAGGGCGAATACCTGATTGAATCGATCCTTCTCTTTCTCCGAAGTCGTAATAGAAAAGATCTCCACGCATAATTTTATTCTTCTTCATTGAATCCTTTCCTTTCTGTTTTATATGTAGGAAGGGAGCGCATGTCGGAGCATATTATTCCCTTCACCTATTTAGACAAGCACCACTAAAATGCACACCCTTTTAGAGGCTTTCGAAGTATTTTTTAAAATTCTTTTTTGCAGCACTTATTGATTTATCAACCGTGCTGTAATTAACACCCTCTTCTTTTGCAATTTCTCTAGAACTCATCCCTTTTACGACTGATTTGATCAGCCTATCCCTTTGAATTGGTTTCATCAAAGATAGTGTTTTTTTAACCTTTAAAATATTGCATTGGCGAATGTGTTCAACTGCTATTTCGTATTCTTCACGTATGGACAATTGAACTGGATCTTCGTATATATCTACAAGCTTAGAATTTGAACGTTCTGATATCCCTTCTTCATAGCCATATAGATCGTGATTTCGCTTGTCGCGTTTTTGAAATTTATCCTCATTTCTATGAAATTCACGAATAACTTCACCGTGTGTTATTGAGAGATGAATAAATGGGGTATATCGGCAAATAACATCTGGATATCTATCCAATAATTCTTCTTTAGTTAAATCGGTAACGATGGCATACTTTTCAGCGCCGTTATAGCCAATGTATTCGAATCGCAAATCAATAACTTTGCATTCACTTGAAAATAATATTTCTTGTTGCTTGATCGATTGATTAATACTCATTTCCTTACCTCCGTTTCTTTTGAGCAAAACCAGTTCAAAAGTCCGTGAGGTTATGGGTATTTATCGATTAGACATTTCAAACAATTCAGTAGGTTCATTCGCTTTTCCTTTCCGTCTGAACCTGCTAAAGAAATGAAATATAAAAATAGGGCCGGCACCATTAAGGTACCGACCCGTGTCTAAAAAGCATGAGGTAAAATGGGTACCTTAACAGCACCTGTTACAATTTGATTTGTAACTTTGTGCTATTTTCGTATCCCAAGTCCTATAGCTAATCAGACTTTAGATATTTAATTTTGCTTGTCTATCACTTGAGAGTGATCATTAGAAGACTATACCTGTCTTCCATCCATTAATGTTTGTGTTTTTGTCTTTGCGACAAAGCACTGCCAGCAACGGATTTAGCCGCTTTTCCGTAGCGACCATCACGTAAAATTCCGCTGGCTTTTTTAGCGACTTTCCCAGATGTATGTTTACAACTCTTAGCCATAATTTTGACCTCCTTTCTTTATGCCTTCAGTATAAGATGTCCATGTCCATAAATTTAGGGGTAGCCCTAGGGAAAAATAGGGGAAAATTTAGGGGAAATAAAAAAAGACCTAACGTTCTATTTGCGTTAGGTCAAATATAGTCATTACTCTCAATCTACAAAAAGTTCTGGCATATTGAATTGTATATCATTCGCTTCTGTTTCTACACCAATATTCCCACATTCCAATAAGGTTTTCTTTATAAGTATTCCTTCTTCGCTTTCTAGCAAATACTTATTTCTATTATCTTTGATATAAATGGAAACTTGTCTTGAAAAACCCGCTTGTTGCAGAAACATAGTTAGAGGATTTGTTGTTCCGTATTCTACGAAATCATACCAATCGTTATCGAATCGATCGATATTATAGTATTTTTTATACTCTATCGAAAATTGCCTAAAATAATTTGAAATACTATAAAGTAGGATGTTTTCAATGTCGCTTAATGTCTCTGAGATAACATAATTTTGATGAGATTTGGAGCCATCGTAATAATCAGCGAGTTTAGAAAATCCCATCCAAACCCCAGATTCAGGATTATTATTCTTAAATTTTAGACTGTAGTGAATTATACGGTTTAAACCATATCCTTGAATCCATCTCATCAACAGCAAAGAATACCACTTTAAAACTCCATCACTAGAGTTTTTTCCAATTCTGCCTAAACTATTAGGTTCATAAATTTCCCATTTAAAAATTCGCCTTAATTTTTTCATAAAGTGAACAACTTCATCAAATTCAATCAAGCCATTAGTAATTTTTGGATAAGATAATCCATCAGCTATCGCTTTTCTCAAATTTCTAATTTGATCATAAGACAATGTAATATCATCACTAGTTTTATCTACAGGAAATTTGTTTTTTATTTTGAATTCAAGTTCTTTATTTAATCCTCCATTTTTAATAAAAGATTGTCTTAAAGGTGTATTAGAATCTAAAGCTATATCACGTGTAAGAATCATAGAGAAATTTCTAGCTGCACTATAATCTTTCTCTGCCTTCGCCATCTTACGTGCATTAGAAAGCTCTAAATCCCCTTCAGATAGATCCTTAACAATATTTTTTACTAACTTTTTATTAGACTTATTAGAAATAGGTAATGATTGATTAGGAATATCTTGTTGTAATAAATTAATATACTTTGCAGAAGATAACTTATGATCATCTCGAACTAAAAAAACATTGCCATAAAGGTTATATTTTATTCTTCCTACTCTTCCAATCAAATTTTTGAATTCAACTTCATTCATATTTGAAAGACCATTTTTATAACTTGAAATAAACAAGTTATCAGCAGGAAGATTTATTCCTTCAATTAAAGTACTAGTACAGAATATAGTTTTTAAATCACCATCTTCAAAACTTTTTTCTATTCTTAATCTAATGTTAGCAGGTAGGTATCCAACGTGATATGCAACACCCTTTAAAATAAGATCCGCAAGATAACATTGCTCGTGAACATCACTTTTTACATCGTTTGATAAAGTTATTAATTTTGGATTATTAATATTAGGTAATGTTTTAGCATATTCTATAGCGAGTTCCAAAACTTTTCTTTTTGATGCGCAATAAACTAAGTTCTGAGAATTTCCCCCAATTGTTTTTACTACATCAATTAACCTTCTATCACTCGATTTGTACTCTAATGGTATTTGTTGTTTTGAATAACTATCATATACATAGTAATGTTGGTTTTCTAAATCTAGATAATATTTAAATTGACACACTGGACTGTATTTAGAAACAATCTTCTTTATTGTTTTATTCTTAATATCAGGGATGATATCAAAATAAATTTCTGGATTTGGAATATTAGGAGAAGCAAATATAATCTTTGTATTCCGATTTGAATTAATTATTTGTGCAACAACTTTATAGTAGTAAGCACTTCTTCCACCTCTATCAGAGATTTTATGAGCCTCATCAATAAATAGAAAATCAATTTTAATATTTGGATAATTTATTAAAAGATATAATAGTCTTTCAGGAGTCATAACAAATACGAAATGGTGCTTTTGATTTAAAACTATATCTCCTGCAGCACTAACTACACGATAATCTCTATTTACCATCATATTTTTTAGATTAGTAATAATATTGCTTTTTACTTCGTTAATTAATGCTTTCGTAGGGACCAAAATTGCGTAATTCTTTATCGAACCATTTTTAATTTGTTCTTCTATATATGTTTGAACAACAAATGATTTCCCCATTGAAGTTGGACCAGAATAGCTAAAATATTGAGTCTCTAAATTGTCATAAACATCTTTTTGATCGTGGAAAAAATATTCATTTTCCTTTCCTGGAATTAAATGATTTTCCATATCGTATTCGTAATAAATACTGTCAAGTAAATCAATACTTTTGAAACCATCTAAAACATTCGCTTTTAATCCTCGATAGTTTCCAAGAGAAGATAAAATCGATCCAAGGTAATATTTAATTTTAATGTTGTTCGGATAAATAAGATTCAACAATATTGCAATTTCTTGTCCCAATAGTCGATGTTCTTCATATCTACTTGCGTCATTGGACTTCGACAACAAATCAGCAAACCGAAGGGCATCATCAATATTAATTTCTATAATAGGGGTATTAATGCCAAAAAGTTTGATTGAATAATTCATCAAAAGATTTTGGTATATTTCAACCAAATAGCTATTATTTAGCAAATCTTTATACAAGACTTCAGAGAGGGTGTGTTTTCTCGGTATTTGCATATTAATTTCCTCCCCTTATTTCTTTGACAATCGTCTCTTTTTCTTTATCTGCATTATTAAATGGTAAGATATAGAAATAAAAGCTATAATTTAACAAACCTTTTTCAAGTATTTTTCCAGCAATATAAGGCTGAATTTTTATAATATCTTCCTCCATCTTTTTCTTAGCGTACCTTTTAAATTCTTCGTTGCTCATACCCTGTGTTGGCATTTCAAAGGTATATCCAACAAAACAACCAAAAGCTAAATCAGCGGAAATACTTTTATCCTTTTGAGGAATCAACACTTTCACCAAATATTCAATTTCATTTTGACTAAAATACTTTTCGTTAATAGTTGACTCGACCATCTGTAGCTCGTTATCGGCGTTTTCTTTTATTTCGATAACTTTTGCAAATATGTTATCTATAGCCGATTTCATATCTCCAACAATATTAGATGATCCGAAAACAATTTGATGAAACGGCAATCCCAAACGATCGAATCTATACAAATGAACCCCATCGCTTTTACTTTTTCCATTGATATCGTTAATCTCTATTTTGCTCATTATTTTGGGGGCAATCAGACCCTTTTCCAAGAAAACATACAGCAAGGTTTCAGATAGAATTGTATCTAAGGAAGCGTTAGAAGCATTAATATACTTCAATACAGCATCAGCACCAATTGCAGTAAGTTTTGTATATTTGTCTACATTATTTATTCTTTGTCTGGACATTACATATTCAGCTATATTTCGTATTATAAATTCTTTCATCGATTTAAAACGAAATGTGTTGTTAAGAATGTCAACTGAGTAAATTTGAAGGTTAGAAGTGTTATATGAATTTGAAATAGGCATTTCAAACACTTTCTCAAAAATACTATTAAAAGTAGAATCGTTTAATGTGGTTTTTAGTGGAGTTATATCAGAAGAAGCCGTGCTTTCAAAATCGATGCTATCACCTTTATGTATAAACGATGAAACATATTCTTTATCTATTTCTTTAATAGAATTCTTACAGTCTTTATTTGAAGTAAAAACAATTGCATAAAAGAAAACTGATGTTAAAAATGAGGAAAAATTAAACACGTCACTAGATATCAGCTTTTTCTTCTCATACCCTGTAATATATCCAATTATCGCTTCATCATCTATGGTTTTATCTTCTTGTAGAACATCAAGAAGCGCTAAAATTATAGGTTTTTTCATTTCATTTCGAAGATGTGGTATAACTTTTTCTTGAAATGAAATCTCTACTTCTTGATAAGGCAAGCATTTTGCTTTTTCCACCAATTCTCTTGGAACATTATCGTGACCAGATTTAATATGTGTCGTTTGGCTACCAATTAAAGTTCCGTCAACTCCATAAACAGCGTAGAGGGCATGCAAAAGCTTTTCGTCTGTTATATTTGCTTTAGCTTGACATAATATTTTGAACGCTGTTCCAAAACATAATCTTTTCATCGAATGCCACCTTACAGCTACAGATTACTGTTTGCTTATCTTGTTAAAAGTTTCAACAACCATCTGTTCAAACTCTTGCTTAATATTTGCCGGACCTAATATTTCGATCCTTCCACCAAAGCCAAATACCCAACCATAAAACGTCGGGCTAGCTTCTACATCAACAACAACTCTAAACGATTCCATATCGTATGCTAAAGTGGTTACATCTTCGCCAAAGCGGTCGATGATTGTTTTCATCAAACCATTTTCACACCGTAAGTTAACTTGAACCCTATCGCCGCCATACATAAAAAACACGGACTTGGTAAACTCATTAAGATCAAAATCTTTAGGCATAGGGATGTTATCTTTTTCAAGTATATTGGGTACATTTGCAATCCTATCTACTCTAAAAGATATGACTTTTTCTCTTTTCTCTGAATAACCTAAGACATAGTAATAATCGCCACTCCAAACTAAATGATAAGGACTTATTTTATAGATCTCGCCTTTGTTTTTTAAAACCTTCTTCTTTAAACCAGTGTAGTCATAGTATTGAAACGATATTTGTTTATTGGCGTTGATAGCATCATTAATAGTATTGACAATATAATAGATTTGCTCGTTATTAGGCTTAACATTCTTTACAACATAGTTATTCCTTTTCAACTTTTCAACCTGGTGAACACTTACTAGACTATGAAGCTTTGCAGTCAACTCTTTGCTCTTAGTTGATGTGATGAACTTAGAAGATTCAACGGCATCTATTAGTAGTTTTAATTCTGGCAGTTCAAAGTCTCGCGCACCTAAAAAGTATTTATTTTGAGAAGAACGCGTTTCAACTATGTCATAACCCATAGCTTGCAGTGCTTCAATATCTTTTTTGAACGTTACTCTATGGACAGTTAGTCCATATTCTTTTTCAAGCAACGACGAAAGCTCAGATGTTGTTAATTGATGATCCTCATCTGTATATTTTTCTAACAATTTCAATAGGCATAAAACTCTTGGTTTTGCCTCACTTACTTTTTTTACCGTCATAATTCAACATCACCATCTATCTCGAAAATATCCAATAGCTTATTGAAGTTATATGGATAACTGTTACTGCCACAAAATTCGTGAGACTTCCTGCCATTATTAAACTCAAGTTTTAATTGCCATTGAGTTCCATCTAAAACAGCAAAGCCAAATCTTTCAGGGTTATAATCTTTTCGCCATTCACCGATATATAGTTCTGATAACTGATATAGAAGTTCATTTTTATCAATTTTCTTTTCTGTTTCATTTCGTTCTGGCGATAAGCGATTTGTACTGCTCATAGTTGCAGAATTATCAGCTATTTCAATCGTATATTCAGTAAATCCTTGAAAGTATCCTCCAATTTCAAAAGTAATCTTTGAGGTATATTCAAGATCATTCTGAAATTTAATACTCTTCAATTCTGCTTTTGAATATTTATAAGGATAACCCATATCCTCTAAAGCCTTGATGGCTCTTTGAAGATATAAACGATCACAAGATATTTGAACATCTTCGCTTGGGTGAATCATCGGTTCGGTACCATAATTAGGATTTTCCATAGCATTCTTCAAATGCCCAATACGGTTTTTCAATCCTCGAATGGCAGACAATATCTGCTTTTCATTTTTACCTTTTAAATATTCTTCATAGTAATATTCAGGAGAAATCATCATAGCAATATACCTCTAATCATTGCTTTGATTTAAGCCGAACTCAAAAGAACTGTTGAATTTTTGCATACTTTTCATTGCAATTCTCATCGCATTGACTGACTCTTCAGCGCTTTTAATTTGTTTTTTAAGTCTTTTTTTCTCATCTTTGCTAGCAAGATCGGCTTTAATTTTTAGCTCAACCAACCCTTTTTCTATATCTGTAACGTTATTTACATATTGCTCAAGAATAGAGTTTGAATATTCTACATCGTGCTCATCATTTAGGAATATCTCTCTAACCGACACCATAAGTTTTGCTGATTGAAGTATAGTTTGTTCTTTACCCATAATGCTTACCGTACCAGCAGCACCACCGACACCAGCACCCAAGCCTAAACCTAAAATAGCACTACCACCAACGATTGCCATCGTTCCGCCTGCCATTCCCAATCCACCGATTGCAACAGCACCACCGCCTAGATAGGCTAAGCAAGCACTTGTAAGAGCAGCTCCACTTAACCCTGCAAAATTAGAGCCAACCAAGGCAACAGCAATGGCAGGGGCAAATGCACCCGCTGTAATAACAGTTAATAAAGCTACGCCTGCGGCGACCGATAATGAAATCAGTGCAGTTTTCATAACTTCATTAAGTTCTTTAGTTACTTTTTTATAGCATTTTCTTAGTCGCTTAATATAGCCTGCTTTATAAAATGGTTCACTAAAATAACTATCTAAAAATTTATCTCCTTCAGATTTGTCACATTTAAGACCTTTATATTTCTTGCAAGGGACTTCATTTCCTTTTTTATTTTTTTCTGTAGTTAAAGGATAATAAGGATCAAACAACATAGTCTCTAATAACACCAAACGAAACCAAGTATCCTTAGTATGGCTTTCTGACACTATTTTCTTAAGTTCTCCGCTATCAAACCATTTTATTTTGGCGTCTCTATCGCCTACAAAGTCTGGGAATCCAGCACTGATATATTCTTTCCATTCAGCAAGCCATTCTTTTTTTAATTTAATTAACTTTTCTTTGCCTATGATGTTTGATGTCTTTTCAATATCGTTAATAACTTTCTGATTTTCAAGGTTATAAAGGATTTCTATTTCCTTAATATTCAATCCGAACCTATCTAAATCCATTTCTTTGCCCATCCTTTCATATATGTTGTTGTCTGTTGTGTTATATGTGTTTCTTTCGATACTTTGGTACATCTGTTGAATTAATTGAACTTTCCGGTATTTAAAGAAGCCTATCATTTCAGAAGTTAAAGCTACTGTAAATCTTCCAACGCCCACATAGTTTACTGATACCCAATATTTTTGAGTTATAACAGCTTCAGTAATATCTATCGTAGTAAACACACCAGTTGATATTGTTAACATTCTGGTCAAGGTCGGATTCTTATATGGTTTTATTTCGTCCCAGCTTATTTTAG
The DNA here is from genome assembly GCF_052064035.1 of Bulleidia sp. HCP3S3_C9. Lineage (NCBI taxonomy): Bacteria > Bacillati > Bacillota > Erysipelotrichia > Erysipelotrichales > Erysipelotrichaceae > Bulleidia > Bulleidia sp. HCP3S3_C9. The sequence continues at coordinate 17,886 of NZ_JBQHWJ010000005.1, forward strand.
ATATTTCATTAATGTGTTCTATATGATTATCTTTAATCTCATTAATAAATCTTCTAATGAAATAAAATGTTCGGACTATACACTCATTAGCAACAACTGGTACAGCTTGTTTTCCAAGTTCTACTGCAACGCCCAATTCAGTACGTAAGTCAAATCGAACGACAGAGTCTTTAATTATCTTGCCGTTTTCATCGTGTTTAGCAAACAATGTTCCGTTAAATAACTTTGACAGAAATAATGATAGAGACTTATCGTTAACTTGAATGTTTTGAGCAATAGGAAGAGCTGAAAATTCTTTTACAAGGGATAGGAGAGGTCCAGGTATGCCTGTACCTCCACTTAAACCTGCAGTACTGCTTGAGCCGGCCATATCACTTACTAAATGGAAGAACCAAATTATTGTTCCTTTTAGTATCTTGTCTGGCACATCAACACCAATATGTTTTAAACTTTTTTCGGGAACCGGTACTACTTTGAACACCCCGTTTACATCAGTTCCATAAGACATTTTTGTAAATTGGGTTAGTAAAGAAAACATCAATCCAACAATTGTAGGGTGATGGGCGAAATCTCTAAGATGATGCTGTTTTCCACCTCCAAAATCTGGAGTATTTCCATCAGAAGGGATAGGAAATCTATCTTCCAAGAAAGATACACATCCATCTATACTGTCTTCTTTGCATCCTAAAAGTTTTGAGACTTTTATTACAAATTGATCCACATCATCACTAGCAACATTTCTTCCGCGATCAATACTAAACTCACCGACCCAAACAATATCAAGTAACGAACATAGAACCCCTGAAGCAACCGATACAAAGTAATCTAATTTGTCAGCTTGGCTTGTCATATTGTCTAAAGCTTGTTGCAATTCAAAAATCGTGGCTTCATAATCAGTTCTAGCCATTTCTGACTCATTTAATAGTTTGATCTCAAGTTTGTCATTCATCGTTTGCTCATTTCCTTTCGTTACTTTAAAAATGTGTTTTAACAATCTGATCTAATTGCCGCCTTATCAAATTAAAATCACAGTTTAAATCTAGTGTGTCTACCATAATCGTATTTCCGTCCATTTGATATGTGTTATGCGGAGTTATGTTTTCATCGGTTTTTGCATATAATAGCAGCCCCATAACATTACCAGTTTTATCTTTGTCATAATTTTTGACATATGCATATATCTGATACAAATTATTCGATCGTACAGTATGGACGTCGTATCGATCTTGCATAGATCTTGAATAATATTTCGCATCGATGATTAATGTTTTGCTTTTACTGTGAAGCATAATATCGCTTTGCATAACTGGCAACATCGAACCTTCATCATCGTCAAGATTCCAAGGAATTTGCGATGATGAAACATGCAGTTCCCTATGTTCTTTCCGGTAATATTCCAAAATAAATTTTTCGTATAATCTACTCATACGTTGTTCATCAAGGAAATCCAGCAATTTGGTTGTTCCATCAGTCTTAGTCTGTAAAAGCCCTTTAATGATCAGATAACATATTGAAATGAGCATCTGATATGTTTGATTATTCTTGTTAAACTGCAATCTCCAATTTATGCTGTTTATTTCAAGAGAACTTACTTCAGTAAAATACACTAAAAGTTTTCTGATATCTTTTTTTCTAGCTTTGCTGATATCAGAATGTAGTAACAATTCCATCGTCGTTTTGATGATGCGATTCATATATGAATTTACTGAAAATTCATCATAATTGCATACTAGCTGTCTTTTTAAAAGCGACTGTTCCTTGATGGAAGTGGAGATATCAATTCTTCCTTTAAGTGTTGAAAGAGAATCGGAATCAAGTAAATATTCTTTACCCAAACCTCTTTTTATCTGTAAAGCTACACCTTTAGAAAGTATAGACGCGCACAATTCTGCAACATTATCAAATTCTTCAGTTAATATCTTCTTATATCCTTGCTCGTTTAATATTTGAAATGCATAAGAAAGCATATAATAGATATTCTTTACACGAATCATCTGATCGATCCTCTTAGATTAGCTGACCAATCCCTGATTTTAGATGGTTCATCAAACCAGTATTCTTTTAAAAGTGGAATTAGCTCATATTCAACAACGGAATTAAGCCATTTATCCGTGATTTCATCATCGGTGCAGAAATAACTATGGCCTATTCTAAAGCCATCTCCAAGCGATTCATCACTTGATATGGCATTGTTTAAACTTTCAACAGTTTGAATTAATCTATTTAGTTCATCACTGTTCTTGTTATCTAAATACTGTCTAAATCCATCCGTTGAAAATGCAGGAGCAAAATCAAAGAAAGCAAATCTTCTTCTTAAGGCATAATCCATCATAGCTAAGCTTCGATCAGCAGTATTCATCATTCCGATGATCCGTACATTTTTAGGGACTGTAAACCACTCATCTTTGTAAAGAAGCTTGAGTTTTTGTCCACGTTTATCTTTTTCGATAAGCATCATAAGCTCGCCAAAAATCTTGCTTAGATTTCCTCTGTTGATCTCATCGATAATGAAAAAGTATAATCTTTCGTTGTCTTCTTCAGCTTCCTTACAGAACTTATAAAAACTTCCATTCACAAGTTCGAACCCTTCTTTAGTTGGCCGATACCCTTGAATAAAATCTTCATAAGAATAACTTTGATGGAATTGAACCGAGGCAACACGGCTTGTATCTTTTTCACCCATAATTGAGTAAGCAATACGCTTTGCAGCATACGTTTTACCAGTACCTGGTGGCCCTTGTAAAATAACGTTATATTTTGTGCTAAGCAGATTTACTAAAGTGTCATACGATTCTTCATCCATAAATACTTCGTTTAAGAAATCATCTTTAGAATAAGAAGGATAAGTGATTTCAATTTCTTTTTGATCTTCTTCAGAAGATTCTTCTTCAAATAGATTTAGCAGTTTCTTTACGTAGTCAGAATAAGGTGTAATATTCGTTAATGTCTTTGCAACTGCTTTATCAGGATGTTCCCATTCACCTTTAAATTGCCAATCTACCTTTCTTATGTGCCTGTATGTTTTTCTAGAAGTATCGTAAATATAATCGGAAGTAACGACACCCTTTCCAATTACTTTATTGATCCCTTTTTTAACAAAGATGATATCTCCAATTTTAATCTCTTTAGCAAATTGCCATAAGCATAGAGCATTATTCTTGTATGAATAATTAGCGTCATATATTTGCTTCATATAAGTCTTGATTTCTTCTTTTGATGAAAACTCATTCAAATCTTTGACTTCATCCCAACCCAAAGCCATTATTCCATCTTTGTAAAACTCATCCCACATCGAAGCATTACTACCTGGAGAATAGATCCAATATGATGTTTCTTTTACGCCTGAATCAGGAGAACTATTCTCAGAGGGATCATTTTCATTTCTTAGTGCATTAAAAGCATAGTAAGATAGCTCCGGAAAGTTATGATAGTCATATTCACCATCTTTAAGAGCGTTTTTTGCTTGTTCGCACATAAATAGATAACTACTTCCATCTGGCAATCCCTTATTAATGTTTTGAAAGATCTTTGTAATATAATGAGGCATATTATCCACATTAGTGATAAATGACCGGTTAGTGGAATCCAAGTTAATAAAAGTATATGGTCTGATCCAGAACAAACCCATCGTAATATTCCACTTGATCATCTTTTGCTTAGTTACTTGATCATAATAGCCAACAAACTCATTTTTAATTTGAGCTGATGGATTTTCAGAATATTGGATTGCTTTATCAAATAACTCCCATAAGTTATCTATATCGTGTTCCCCACGGCTTTCTTTATATGAGAAAAACCAGGCACTTACATTCATCAATACAGGAATGCCACTAAAATCTTCCGGTACATTCGCTTTAATGGAAAAGTATTTTGCAAATTGTTCCAGTAATGCAATCCTATTAGAGTCTTTAATCCCTTTATTGAACGACCCAAAAACTGTAAACGGGCAGATATCCTCGTATTTTTCTTGTCCTTTTTCTTTAAATGGATAATTCAAACCTGCATCTTTAAAAATAATTTCAAGTATCTTTAAAAGATCTGAACGATTATTTTTATATGCAAGCAATGATGTTGCTAGCTCCTCATAAAAACTAACCCAAGCAAATCTAGTATCTTCCATACATCCTCCCTAATTGCATATGATTAAGCGTTATCGCTTGTCATATCGTTGTTATCTGTCCACAATTCACATTGAACCATAACCGTCTGTACTGCATCTTCCATACCCTCTGGCGGATACTTATGCCTTTTCAAAAGTTTTTTGATCAGCATCCGCATTTTCGCTCTTGCTGATTCTCTTCTTTGCCAATCGATTGTCTTATTCTTGCGAAGTGTTTCTGCCAACTCTTTTGTGATGGCAATCAGCTCTTCGTTTTCATAGAAATCTTTAATTGCTTGTGGTTTAGTTAAAGCGTCATAGAACGCTAGTTCATCAGCAGTTAGTCCAAGCTTCGCACCTTCTTTTTGGGCGGTGGCTATTTGTTCAGCTAGCTTTAACATCTCTGCAATTACTTCTTCATTTGTCAGCATTCCATTAAGATATGCGTTGAGAGACTTCTGCATTATTTCGCTGAATTGTTCAGATTTCACGACATTGGTGCGTTTATATACGCTTACCTGCTCTGCAATAAGCTTCTTTAACAATTCGACTGCTAGATTCTTCTCTTTCATATTGGCAACTTCTTTTAAGAAATTCGGATCAAAAAGTGAGAATTCCTCCTTGATATCCGAGAATAAATTGATGACTCCTTCACTCTTAATGCTCTGCTTTAACAATTCATTGATACGGGCATTGATTTCTGGTAATGAAATCTTTTTGCCTGTTCCAGTGTTTGATAAACGAAGCAATAATACTCGTACAGATTCAAAGAATGCAGCTTCAAAACGCGTTTGTTCATCAACTAAAGAAGAACATAGTGAAAGAGCTTGATGTAACATCAAAGCTTCTTTAGTGAAAGCTTCTTTCTCTTTTTCTTTATCTTTAGCAATGATAAAGTTCACAGCACCGCTAATCGTCTTGGCTCTTTCAAGATCGGTTCCGCTCGTAAATTTACTGTAATCATATCCATGGAACAAATCTTTACAAATTGATAATTTCTCCAAAAATTTAGGGTAGGCAACTTTAGATACATCAGTATCACCATAGTTTTTCTTATCACGTGTTGTATAATCGTTCATTGCTTGTTTTAATGCGCCAGCTATCCCAATATAATCAACAACTAATCCGCCTTCTTTATCTTTGAATACACGATTTACACGCGCTATAGCTTGCATCAGATTATGACCAGCCATTGGTTTATAAACATACATCGTAGCTAAAGAAGGCACATCAAAACCAGTTAACCACATATCAACAACGATAGCGATCTTTAAAGGGTCGTTATTATCTTTAAATTTCTTAGCTAATTCTTCTTTATGTTTTTTATTACCGATTATTTCGTGCCATTCTTCAGGGTCGTTATTTCCCGAAGTCATTACAACGCCAACTTTTTCTTTCCAAGAAGGTCTTAGTTCTAGTATTCGCTTATATATTTTCATTGCAATTGGTCGAGAATATGCAACTATCATTGCCTTTCCGGTCAGTAGATTCTCACGATAGTTTTCATAATGATCGATGATATCACATACAAGGGAATCAATTGTATTATCATTACCCAGCACTGCTTCTAATTGGCCTAGCTGATGCTTACTTTTTTCGATCACTTCAGGATCGGCATTTTCTGCCATAATATCGTATTCAGCGTCAATAAGCTTTAAAGTGTTTTCATCAAGCTTTAACTTGATAACACGGCTTTCATAATAAACTGGACGTGTAGCACCATCTTCGACAGCTTGGGTCATATCATAAATATCGATATAATCACCAAATACCTCTCTAGTGCTTCGATCTTTTGAAGATATAGGTGTACCTGTGAATCCGATATAAGTCGCATTAGGAAGACTATTTCGAATGATTCGAGCGGTGCCGACTACTCGTTTAGCAACTTCCTCTCCTTGATCGTTTTTCGTGAATTTGATCTTTTCAGCTAAGCCATACTGTCCTCGATGGGCTTCATCTGCCATCACTATAATATTTCTACGCTCAGATAAAGGATCGTGTGACTCCTCAAACTTTTGCATGGTTGTAAATATAATTCCGTTGGCTTTTCTGCCGTCTAATAATTGTTTTAAGTTTTCTCGGCTTATAGCTTGTATTGGTTCTTGCCTTAAAAAATCTTTACATTTAGAAAACTGGCCAAACAATTGGTCATCTAAATCATTTCTATCCGTTAATACAACGATCGTTGGACTGTCTAGTGCATCTTGCAATAAATGGGCATAGAAAACCATTGACAAAGATTTCCCACTTCCTTGTGTATGCCAGAAAACACCACCTTTACCATCGGTAACAGTAGCCCGTTTAGTAGATTCGATTGCCTTTCTAACTGCGAAATACTGATGATATCCGGCAAGAATCTTAAAGGTTTGGATTCCTTCGTTAGAAAAACAAATAAAGTTTTTGATAATATCTAACAATCTTTCTTTTTGAAACATTCCCTCAAAGAATGTATCAAATTGGGCATATTGTGTATTTTCATAGCTTCCATCTTTTGTTTTCCATTCCATAAAGCGATCTTCACCAGAAGTGATAGTACCAGCCTTCGACGTTAATTGATCGCTCATAACACAAATAGCGTTATAAATAAACATCGATGGTATTTCTTGCATATAGTTTCTTAGTTGTCTATACGCTTCTGAAACATCTGTTTCCTCTCGAGAAGGAGATTTAAGTTCGACTAATACTACAGGTAAACCATTAAGAAATAAGATAATATCAGCTCTCTTATTGCTATTTTCAACAAAAGTCCATTGATTAGCGACGATGAAGGAGTTGTTATTGGGATTTTGATAATCAACGAGATAACAGATAGATGACCGTTCTTCTCCGTTTACAAAATATCTTACTGGGATACCATTTTGTAGATAGTCCATAAAAACAGCATTCTTTTGAACAAGTTCGCCATTTTCAAAATTCTTTAGTTTAAATAACGCGTCTTGAATAGCATCTTCAGGCAAATCTTTATTTAAACTGTACAAGGAATTTACTAATACTTTCTCGTATAATGGACTATAAAAATCCCTATCTATATCAGGACCATAAACATATTCATACCCTAGATCATTTCTAAATAGTTCGATTACGGAATTTTCATAATCTGCTTCAGTATATAATCCCATAAATCTTCTTCTCCTTTCGATTCGTCGCCTAGCTTACATATATTTTAACGATTAATATCGTGGGTAAACAATAATTTAGTGGCTTAAATGTCGATGTTAGAGACATCAAGTTCACCTGACATAAGTTTTGGAAGTAGTGTATCTCGCAGGTCAGTAAGCGCTATATTTTCTCTCATATTAACAAGAATTTTATTAAAAAGCGGTTCTAATAAATTGTTAAACTCAATCAAAGAATCCGTAGAAGGAATAATACATTCTAACTTTGCAAATTGAGTTTTATTAAGATTTACTATTGTACTACCACTTTGACCATATTTATTTATTTCATCTGTTTTTGTTTTCATAAGTAGATAAACAAAATACGGGGATACGTTCTTTTTTGGAATTATTGAATTGATCTGCTGATTTGTCTGACTAGGTGTTGAAACTAATGTTACTAAACCTGCTGTACCAATACAACTTACGCATATGCTGTTTTTGGGAAGTGTTTTTGTAGGCTGAGAATCAGCACCAAGCAACGATAAAGAACGCTCTGTTTTTACTGTATATACAGAGTTATGCATATCAGGAATTGTTATAAATGGAATATCTTCTCCATAATATTCTTTTTTCTTTGTAGAAGGTGTTTTACCACATACAATTTCTGAAGCTAAATCCTGTATTGTTCCATAAGTCCAATCAGATGGTTTTGTTTTATTAAATAATTCAAAATCAACAAACCAAGACTTGAAAAGTGCCTGAGCTTGTTGCTCTAAATTATTGTTTATCCGCCCATTTTCTTCAATTTTATCGTCAATGCTACTAAGAATATCTGCAATCTTTTTCTGTACACTTTTATCTCTAGGAACGCTTACAACAATGTTTTTCATTGTATTACCAGATACTTCCTTAAATGTTGTACCACTTCCCATCCCTTCAATTTTATCTTTGTTGTATTTCAGAAGATAGAAAAGGAATAGAGGATCAGTATTTTCGTTAGGAATAACGCTCTTGAATCCTTGATTGGTGCAAACTTCATTGGCTGCAATTGCAACATAACCTATTGGCGCTCTTGAAGAAAACAAAACAGTATTTTTTGGTAAAAGTTTAGTAGAGCAACTTTTTAATCCAACTTCTGTGATATTTCTTTCGCCTCGCTCAATATATCGTCCTGAAAAAGTTGATAGATCCTTCGGTGTTATCCATGCGATTTTCCCATCTTCATAGTTTTCTGGTTTTTTTGTCGAAGGTGTTGCGCCACCAACAACTGTTCCAATATCAGAAATTTTGCATTCTACCCATTCATCCATAGCTTTTCCTCCGTTATCCAATATATCTTTTATGTGCAATCTTCACATTGCTTTGTTTAACCATCGCATATTGCAAAGTTGTATCAATCTTTTGATGCCCTAACAACTTTTGAAGTTGCTCTATAGGCATCCCTTTATCTATAGCCTTAGTGGCAAGTGTTCTTCTAAATTTATGCGGATGTGCTTTTGGTATATCTAATTGTTTACCCAGATTTCTAATAATCGTTTCAATAGCCCCAATGGTTAATCTGTTATGAGGGCTCCTAATCGAAACAAACAACGCCTTATTTTCATCTTTTCGACTATTTAAATAGTTTTGAAGATGGATCTTAGTTCTGGCATCAAAGTAAACGATTCTTTCTTTATCACCTTTACCAAAAACAACACATTCTCTTTCGTTAAAGTTAATATCATCACTATTAAGTAAAACTAGTTCACCAACACGCATTCCTGTTGAAGCTAATATATCAATTAAAGCTAGATCTCTAATATTAGAGCAGTTATCTCTCATCAGTTCTAAAGATTCATCAGAATATGTTTCTTTAATGGTGCTTGCTGATTTTACTTTATGAATTCTTCTAACTGGACTTTTAACGATATAGTCTTCGTCCTCTAGCCAAGAGAAGAAACTTGATAATATCCTTCTGATATTATCAATAGTTACTCTGCTTGACTTATGATCATTTTGATAATCAGTTAGATATTTTCTCAGATCATCAGTAGTAATATGTTTAACATTCTTTCCTAGCTTATTAAGAAGTATTTCAATGGTTGACTTATAATAATTCAAAGTCTTTTCTGAACATCCTTCTAAACGCTTAGATGATAAGAAAGATTCAACATAGTGTTGATTATCTTTGCTGTTCAGTTCATCGTTAATTTCTTCAATCTTATAATTTACTAATACCATATCTAATACTTCTTTTAGTTTTTCATATTGATCATCCCTTAATAGATGAATCATACTTTGTAAGACTTCATTTTTAATAATTTCTTTCATAGTCATTCTCCTCATTAGTTAATAAGTTTAGAACAACTATGGAGTGGTGTTCTTTATGTTTAACTCTTGCCACTCACAAGAGTTATATGTATAAACAATAATTTAGAGCAGCAAGCTAAGTCTATTTTTATAAACGAGTTTCTTTCTTTTGATTCGATGCCAGACGGCTGGACCAAATCCAGTTTGATTGACATCGCAGACTATTTAAACGGTTTAGCAATGCAGAAGTATCGTCCCACTGATGATGAAATAGGTATTCCTGTCCTTAAAATTAAAGAACTAAGACAAGGAATGTGTGATTTAAGTAGCGATCAGTGTTCTCCTAGCATAAAAACTGAATATATAGTACACGATGGCGATGTTATTTTTTCTTGGTCTGGTAGCTTACTAGTTGATTTTTGGTGTGGCGGTACTTGTGGCTTGAATCAACATTTATTCAAGGTAACTTCAGAAAAATATGATAAGTGGTTCTACTATGCTTGGACTAAACATCATCTCGACCGTTTTGTAGCAGTAGCAGCCGATAAAGCTACTACAATGGGACATATTAAACGAGATGAACTTTCTAAAGCAGAAGTTTTAATACCTAATAAAGATGATTATCAACGAATAGGAAATCTACTACAACCAATTTACGATTTACTCATCTCAAACAGGATTGAGAACAAGAAACTAGCTCAAACAAGGGATGTGTTACTCCCTAAGTTAATGTCCGGCGAAATCGATGTCTCTGATGTTGAGATTTAAGGCGATAAATTATTGTTTATGTCAGTATTTAGCCGTATTTTTCTGTCAAGCACCCCCAATATCTCCACAATTCTTTCTTGTTCCTCGTATGTAAACTTTGGCACTTCATATTCCATTATGGCTGTTTTATCACCTCGAGGCATTTTTGTGCCTTTTGATGTTGCCATTGAGTAATCAAAAAACGTGTCGTCAGCGAGGACATAATAAAGAAATCTTTTGCTAACTCCTTCCTTCGCTCTAAGAACAAGTACATCGTTAGAACACCCACCATCATATTCCGCAAACCAAATTTTCTTGAAATACGGACGAATATTAGATACAAGAACATCTCCAGTAGAAAAAGATTGAGTTTGTGATATCGTTGGAAGGGACGATGCTTTTTTGACCCCACCTTTATTGGGCATCATATTTTCTGTAGAGATATATGTATCTTCATCCAACGCTGCGACATCAATCTTGCCCTTGACATAGTCACATATATCTGAAAGCCTATATTTCATACCCAATAGCCTCCAGCTTTTCCCTGATTTCTTCTTCCAGTTCGTGTGACTTAGCAAACATTTCTGAAAGCTCAGAGGTAAGTCTGTTCATCTTTTCTCCGAATGGTTCATCGTCCTCTTCGACTTCTTCAATGCCAACGTATCTTCCTGGTGTGAGAATATAATCTTGCTTTGCAATCTCTTGAAGGTCAGCAATAGCGCAGAATCCCTTAACTTCTTCAAGTGTTCCATTTTGAAACTGTTCGAATGTATCAGCGAGTTTTTGAATATCTTCATCGCTGAAATCTCTATGTTTGCGGTCAACCATATGACCCATCTTGCGAGCATCTATGAATAGAGTTTTGCCTTTTTGTTTCTTGTTTTTGGAAATAAACCAGAGAGTTACAGGAATGGTAACACTATAAAATAGCTGCGTAGGTAAAGCCACAATTCCTTCGACAAGATCTGCTTCTATAATGTTCTTTCGAATTTCACCTTCTCCACTAGATTGAGATGATAATGCACCATTTGCTAAGACTAAACCAATTTTGCCATTAGGTGCTAAATGGTGAATCATATGCTGAATCCAAGCGTAGTTGGCATTGCCTGCCGGAGGTATACCATATTTCCACCGGACATCATCTTTTAATTTTTCCTGACCCCAGCTTGAAAGATTGAATGGCGGATTGGCCATTATAAAGTCTGCTTTCAAATTTGGATGTAAATCGTTGAAGAATGTATCTGCTTGATATGGACCAAAGTTTGCATCAATACCTCGAATTGCCATATTCATCTTAGCCATTTTCCAAGTATCAGCATTTGACTCTTGACCATAAACAGCAATCTCTCCACGCTTTCCACTATGTGCTTGAATGAACTTTGCGCTTTGTACAAACATACCACCCGATCCACAACAAGGATCATATACCCTACAATTTTTATATGGTTTCAAAATGGCTACAATTGTTTTGACAATGCTGGCCGGCGTATAGAACTCTCCACCTTTAACCCCTTCGTGTGCGGCAAATTGTTGGATACAGTATTCATATGTCCTTCCGAGTAAATCTTTACTATCTTCTGTATCAGACATATCCATATTTGTAAATAAATCAACTACATCACCCAAAACTCTCTTATCCAGATCTGGACTTGCATAGTTCTTTGGAAGAACATTCTTTAGTGATGGATTTTCTTTCTCAATAGCTCTCATTGCATCGTCAACAATCTTACCGATTTCTGGTGTATGTGCTGCTGACGCAATTGCATTCCACCGAGCTTCTTTAGGCACATAGAAAATATTTTCTTCAATATATGCATCTCTATCATCTTCAAAACCATCGCCTTCGGCTACTAGTTCTTGATACCGTCTCTCGAATGAACTAGATATGTATCTGAGAAAGATTAAACCTATAATAACCTTCCTATACTCCGTTGCAGGAATATGCCCCCACAATACACAGGCTGCATCCCAAATCTGCTTCTCAAAACCAATATTAGCGTTGTTTTTTTGTGTCATATATATCAACCTCCAGCATTACTCTTCTAAAATAACTTCGCATATATCTCCGATATCACAATGGAATACCTTGCATATGCGCATAAGAACCTCTAATGATACTGGCTCATTTTTAAATAGTTTAGCAGCCGTACTACTACTAATTTGAGCCGCTCTGATTAAATCGGTTCTCTTCATTTGGTTATCAATCATTAATTTAAGTAATTTATTGTAACTGATTTGCATATTTGCACTCCTTTTCTATGTGGATTAAAGATGCACTTATACATTTAAAATTATAGCGTAAAGTTTTTACCTTCTCAATACATTAAGATTTATTTACCACTAAAACAGTTGTATGTTGTCTATTTTTATAAACATCATAAGCATATTTTTATGAAAAAATAACTTGAGTTGAAGGAAAATGTATTAAAACTGCCATATTTCAGGCAGTTTGGAATTAGTAAGCAGGTAATCCATAACCATAGATAACACTACTGCCAACAGAGTATGTTCTTTGTCTGCAGGAATCACCTATAGAGTTTCCTTCGACTGTATAAACCGTTCCATTTTCACATTTCTCTACAATACCAACGTGATCGGTAATGCCATCTCCTTGCCAATCAAAGAAAATTATTGCGCCTGCAGATGGTTCAATTGACCCATCTGCCCATTGGCCTCTTTCCATAAACCATTGTGATCCAAGAACACAGCCAGCAAATTTAGGAATAACACCTGCATCGATATACCCGCATTCGTTAGCACACCAAGATACAAAACAAGCGCACCATTCAACACGTGAACTAAATCCATACCAAGACCAGTATGGTTGTCCACCTACATTTCCAACTTGAGATAGAGCAACCGTGACAATCTCACCATCCACTGTCCCAATTCCATATAAGACTTGCGACCATAACATATTGTTTTCTTCACTTAAAAGTTCTGCTAAATATTTTTGCTGCGTCATATCAAAACTGTATTGTGTAATCATCTCATCAACCGACTTATGTGATACGGTGATATATAAATACGTTTGTGTTACTTCATCTTCTGTTTCAATAATGTTACCTTCCCCATCATCCGTTTCAGTAACTACTGTTTCTGTTCTCGTTTCTGTACTTGAATCAATTTTGTGCATCTCCCAAAAGATATCTTTAAGTAGTTCTTTCTTTTCTTCATTCATCGTTGCTACTTCTTGGGGGTTACTTTCATCGGTGTTTACTTTGACAGAATATACTGCTAAGACATCTTTCCACACAGCCCGACTGCCGTTCATTTCAAGAACATCGTATTCAACAGATTCTTTAATATCATCGAGTTTATCTTCATATTCTGTATTGATTTCTCTGACTACATCTTTCATTGTCATTCCTGTACCAGAATCTTCCCCTGAAAAGAAAATACCATATACTGATCCACATACTAGTCCTATCAAAACAATCACCACAATGATCATTGTAGCTAGCCATCCTCCAGCAAGTAGTGCAGTTAAAAAAGACTTAAGTGCAAGAATGATCTTCCTAACATATGAGACTAGCGCTTTGACTGTTTTTTTAGAACTTTGTGCTGCTTTCTTTGCTCTTTCTTTAAACATAGTTGCTGATTTACTAGCTTGTTTAGCAGAATTTTTAGTAGCCGCTATGTTTTGAGACGATGTTTTGATAGTTTTGGATGACGTCTTGATCGTTTTATCCATTGTGTTAATACTTTGGCTAGCGCTAGTTGTATCTGATATATCACGGATAGCTGATCTAGTTGCATCTTTTTGCTTAATTAAAGACTTAATACCTTGCTTTGATTTGAACTGTTCCTTAGCTTCTTGTCCTGACTTGATACGCTTGGTTAGTTTATTCTTCGTTTCTATAAAGCTATTACGCCCAATCTTATTTGCTTTTGATATCCCAGATTTATAAATACTTTCAATGGAGTATTCTGCGTTGTTAGCAGCGTACTCTTGAGCAGATTCGCCATCGCTATCGCTCGATTGTTTTATCCTATCCTTGGAATTGATAAACTCTTTTTTTATCTTTTGCGTTCCAACAACAGCTTTATCTAGTGTTCGTATCGTCTTTTTAGCTGAGTCTTTGGTCTTTATATCTTTCACTTGTTGCCTCCTTTTCTACATAACAAAAAGTGCGTATAAGCCATATATTTCTATAAAGCCTATACGCATCAATACTTAGTCTTTTAAGGTTTCACCAGGTTTGGTCGTCATCAACTTATACAACTTGGTATTCTTTGGAAACTTATTGGCAAAAGGTACAAGAGAAGAACCAACTTTAATAAGCCCGTGCCCTGCATCAACATTTGTGATATATGATAGTTGCAAGTCTGAGATGTTCAATAACTTTGCAAGCTCAACTCTATCAGTAGATGCTTGATTGAGCATAATGATAAATTCTGAGTTTGCTAACATCGTTCTAGCCGTGTGGCTTTGAAGCAGATCATCTACGTTTTGTGTGATACCGCTAGCATAAGCACCATACTTTCTTACACGTTTCCAAAGCGTGAATAAGAAATTGGCAGAATACTCGTGCTGGAACAATAAATAGATTTCATCGATAAAGATAAAGGTATGTTTTCCCTTAGCTCTATTTTGTGTGATTCGATTGAATATGCTATCAAGCACTACAAGCATACCAATTGGCATCAGCTGTTTCCCTAGATCTAAGATGTCATAACAGATCAATCGGTTATTTGTATCAACGTTAGTTTGTTTGGCAAATGTGTTAAGTGATCCATTAGTAAATAGTTCGATTGCCAATGCTATTTCTTTTGCTTCTGGCTCATCTTGTGATAAAAGCTCTGCTCTAAAATCTTGAAGAGTAGGAGGGGTACCTGAGTAATTATTTTGCTGATAAGTACGATAAACACTGGCGGTACAGCGGTCAATGATGGACTTTTGTTTTGCACCTAGATTATTGCTACCAATGAGTTGCTCACATAGTGACATAATAAATTCGCTTTTCAAGATAACTGGGTTTGTGCCATCACCATATTCTCGATTCATATCCATCGCATTGATATGATTAGGCGAAGTAGCAGAAATATTAATAATCTCGCCACCCATCGCTTTAACAAGCGAAGAGTATTCTCGCTCTGGATCGATAATAATGATGTCTGCATCAGAAGATAACATTTGATTGATGATCTCTCCTTTTGCAGCAAATGATTTACCACCACCAGATACACCAAGAATAAACTCATTACCATTTAGAAGCTGTTTTCTATCAGCGATGATCATATTCTTGCTGATGACATTTTGCCCATAATAGATTCCGTTTTCGTGATAGATGTCTTGAACTCTAAAGGGGATAAATACCGCAAGACTTTCGGTTGTCAGCGTTCTGAATACATCGATCTTTCGTGTGCCATAAGGCATCGCTGTATTGAGTCCATCCATTTGCTGGTATTTTAACGTAGCAAACTGACAAAGATGTTTTCTTGCGGTAGTCAGAATCGATTCTGTGTCATTATCAAGTTGTTCTTTTGTATCAGCAGTATGAACCATCGTAATGACCGCGAACATCATCCTTTGATCTCGAGTCGTTAAATCGTCTAAGAACTCCTTCATTTCTCTTTTCTGCTGCTCCATATCGTAAGGAACAGTAGCTGAAAAGTTATTATTTGAGTTCTGTCTTCTTTGCCAATTAGTAATATTTGTTTCTACACCCAACAATCTGTTTTCAGCTTCTCTAACTGCTTCGTCTGTAGAAATAGGGATAACATCTATCGACATCATCAAATTTCGGTTCATATCTGTCAATTCTGCAACCATACTGTCTTTGATAAAGGATGCATATTCTCTAAGAAAGAGAACTCGCCCATAGCGATTGCCCATCTTAAAATAATCACTTTTAAATTCCATCGTATCCGGGCATATATAATCCTTAAAATCGTGACCTTTCTTTCTGGTTGCTTTTAAGTTAAAGCAAAATGAACTTTCTTCTCCAGTCCTAAAGAAATCGTGGACGATTCGAAGTCTTTCTTCGCTTTCAAGTTCCACACATTTGCTGCCGAGTCTAGAAAAATGTGCAATCAAATCAGCACCTACTCTAGCAAAGTATTGTCTTGCATCATCAATATTTTTCTTATTGATAGAAATAGTCACATACTTATCTTGTACGATGGCATTTGATCCGGTCGCTTTATCTAAAAGGATCTTGTTATATTCTTTTCGGTACTCGTTAAGATCATCATCTTTTTCTTCGATCAGGATCGTCTTTTCGAAGTCCAAACGATTTAAACGTCGATTGTTGATGGTGATCTTTGTTGTTGCACCGCTGTCAAAAGAATTAAGAAGTTCTGAATATTCCAAAAACATAGCTTCCTTGTCCTCTCGACTAGCAACAGCATAATTGATATCCGAAAACTTAAAAGATTTGGAATATTTATCCTTACCAACCTTAAATATGCCATCATCATAAATAACTTTGATTGGAATAACATCTTGAACGCCTTTAGGAACAACGAATTTCTCTTTGTCTTGTTTTAACATATTGGAAATTGTCTTAATCATTTTTCTTCTTTGCCTCCTTATGTTTCTTATCGATTAATGGTTTGAGCATTGAATAGTAGATATTTGTATTCTTAAATAGCAACTTCTTTGGCATTTTCACCTCGGACTTATACCAGGCATAAATAGCTTTTTCTGCAGTCATTCCGTTGTATTTGATAAAACCTAATGCCGCAAATGGCGCTGCAGCTATAATGCATAGCCAAGACAGTGTTTCTATACCAAAATAGGGTTTCAATAAAAAGAAAACTCCTACAGCTACTAAACACGCTAGAAACGAAAAAATGCATTGTCTTAGTGACAACCCAAAAAACATCGATTCGGTATAGTCTCTTATCTCTCGATTGATTTTTACTTCCATTTTTAATTCACTCCTCCATATAAAAAGACCAGCAGAGATGCTGATCTTGTGGCTTGCTAATCAGACATAAATCTATTTAACAGTTTTTCAAGCGAAAGCCTTAGTTTTTCGCTTTCTTCTGCAGTGATTGAACTGTCATATCGAATTGCTTTTCGATTTACTCTTTGCAAAAATAACGATTCATCACGGCATAATCTTTTTAGGCGCTTGTATAGTCCGTATGAGCTTTCGTGAATCACTAAGAATTCTCTTGCGGAAATTTCTCCTAGAACAAATTCTTGAACATTCGTAAGCAACTCCATAAAAACACCTGTTTGCGCGAAATATAATTCTTCCATAATGATTCCTCCTTCATATTCTTATTAGTAAGGAATCAGCAAAAATCCTAAAAATTTATCAAAAAATTTACAGTCCCATCATTTCTCTGATGATCCGATCACTCATCTTTACGGTTCCTACAAGCACTAACATATTAAATGCAAGTTGCCCGATATATGACCAAACCTGCGTAACGGCCGCTGCACTTGTATCGACGACAGGCGGTGTAGAAGCGAAAAGAGAGAATATGATACAAGCTAGTAAAATGACCGCACCTTCTAGTAATACAGCACTATAACTTCTTATAAAGCTTTTACCTACATTTTGTGATGGCTCACCTGCAAAGGTTGATAATGGAATAGGGGCAAGCGCTGTATACATATAAAGCTTAAAGAATCTGCCATATACCGTCATTATCAAAATGAACGATAGAACTGTTACCAATAATCCTCCGATAAGAGTGACCGCCCATAGAGGGATACTTTCAAAGAAACCACAGTTTTCAATGGTATCAATCATCTCCTGTGGTAATGTCGTTGATTCTATGCCTCCAAGTCCAGAAGCCGTCATTATGGAAGAAATCGTACCTTGAACTATATCAAACAGCGCTAACATCAACTCCATCCCATAAGTTACGACTCCTTTGGCAATCGCAAATCTTACAAATAGTTTTAATGCGTGTTCTGGCTTTTTTATTTCGGTAAATGATCCACAGGTCTTAACCACACCAGCCACAAAGAATAAAACAAGGAGTGCTAATCCTATTGCTTGCATTGCGCTGTTAATATTCACCATCACATTCCAGATACTACCGTCTTTGAACTCTTGTGGGGTAGTGGTGAGTAAAGACCATATTTCTGATAACTTCTCATTCCAAGTATTAAGAGCGTTGATCAGATTTTGAACTACCCAGTTATCACTCATCTAATTGCACCTCCTTTTAAGAAAGAAGGGTAAGCCATATGACCTACCCTAGAGCTACTTGTCTTCATTAGCCGGTTATCAAACTTAAAATCTCTTTAGCGAAAGTAATGATGACACCGCCTGCAAGAGTCAAAAAGCCATTCGCTCTTTGTGATGGATCGTGAGATTTTAAAGACAAACCAATTTGCACGATTCCAAAGCCAAGCAATATCATACCTATTGCTCTGATAAGTCCAAATATAAAATCAGAAAGGTTGTTGACAACAGTAATCGGATCATTAGCCGCAAATACAGGTGTTATAGACAAAGCCATAAATGTTGTTACGGCGATCAAAGCACAATAAGTTGTAAATGCTTTTTTGACCTTACTAGTCATATGGAATTCCATAGAGTTTGTGTTTTTTGTTTTCTTAACAAATTTCATTATTTATTACCTCCAAATCAAAAATTGTTAGCACCTTCAAAATCCTCATCGGATAGAAGCTCATAAGTTGACTCTTCTGTTTTGTTTTCTTTTACAGTAATTGGATCAATATCCAGAACTTGAACAGAAGAGATGTCAAGAGTCACCTCGCCGTGCTTATATGGTTTTGCTTTACCATCAGCAGTCAAGGCAACATTTGGATGTTTTAAAATGTCATATTTTAAATCAATAACAGGTCTCTCACCACGGATAAAGAGAATTGCATAACGGTTATCGAGCATCCTTACTTCATCTGCAGTTAAAAGCTCTCTGCCGCTGATTTGAAAATTAGTTGAATAGTTGCCACCGTGTCCGGTGCTTTTTCCATAAGTATTTGTGTCTATCGTTTCTTTCCCAAGCATTTCCGACACATACTTATGGGTCGATTGTTCGTTACCACCAAGATACAAAAACTCATCACAATTACCGACAATGCTTTCCCATTGTTTTTCAAATAGCGCTTTTAGCTGGGCTAGATTTTGTAAGATGATGCTTACGGATACACCACGTGAACGCATTACCGAGAGTATCTTGTCAAAATCATCAGGTAATGAGACATTGGCAAATTCATCCATCAAAAAATGAACGGGCACTTTTAGTGAACCTTCATAGATGTGATCAGCTGCATAGAATAATTGCTGAAAAAGCTGTGTATATAAAATCGATACCAAGAAATTAAAACTCGTATCGTTATCAGGTATTAAGGCAAATAGGGCAACTCTCTTTTCGCCTAATGATGTCAGATCCATTTCGTCCGTTATTGTCAAAGATGCAAGGCTTTCTAGATTGAACTTCTCAAGTCTTGCTGCCAAAGTAATTTGAATAGACTTTAAAGTTTTGGCAGAACCCGAATGATATGAACGATAATACTTTAAAGCAATATGTTCAGGATTCTTTAGTTCAAGTTCAGCAAATAACTCATCGAGTGGTGAGGGCCTAGGATCTTCTTCATCTTCTATTGCTCCAGCTCTTAACATTTCCATTACCATCGAAAAGTTTTGTTCATCTTCTGGAGCTTCATAATGAAGATAGAAGATAAGAGCGGATAACAGCATCGAAGCCGAAGTATCCCAGAATGGGTCTTGGGATTGCGAGCCTTTTGGTGTAGTGCTTTTAAAAAGATTGGTCACAAGTTTTTGTACATCATTATCGCTTTGAAGATAAACAAAAGGATTGTAACAATGACTTTTTTCCATTGTGATCAAATCTAAAACTTTTATATCGTATCCTTTATCTTTTAAAAGATTCCCCGTATCTCTTAAGATCTCACCTTTAGGGTCTAAAATAACAAAAGAGGTATTACACTGCATTAGATTTGGTTTACAAAAGAATCTTGTCTTACCAGCACCAGATCCACCACAAACAAGAGTATTAAGATTCCTTCTATGTCTTTTAGCATCTAGACCAATACTGACGTTTTGGGTCATCAGCTTATTTTCAGAAGGTGGTTTTTGCTTGTATTTCTTATCTATCGTTTTGGCATTCCCCCACTTAGCTGAACCGTGTTCTTCTTTTCTTCGATAATTACGCTTTGTTGAAAAGTAAATACCTATACCCATTCCATAGATTATCAAGAAAATAAGGACAGTTTTTAGGCTGTCCTTACATAACACAATATGAAATGGATTATCGAATATATCGCCAAGCTTCGAAAATAACCCTAGCAAACCTTCGCTAATATATGGAGCGATAAGAAGCGATATCCAAACAATTGGGATAATTCCAAGTGATGCCAAAATGATTTCAGATTGCTTTTCATTATCTCGATTCATCACGACCATCCTTTGTCCTTACTTTCTTTTTTGGTGCATTACCAACTTTAACAAGTAGATCATCAACCGCATCGGTATATTTGCCTTCTTTGATAAGCTCATTTCTTTTATCGTTCAAACATCGAATAACGATACCGTGCTCGTTGTCATCTAAGGATACTTGATACTTATCTTCTTTCATAAGAATTACCTTTCATATCCTTTGTTTCGTTCTTGCTTTTTCTTATAAAGCTCATCCGATATACCAGAGTACATTTCAGCCATTGCATTTCGCATTTTTGAAAGCTCTTTGCGGATATCTTTTGGCTCGGCATTTTTCAAAGAATCAGGAATACGATCAATCGCAAAACTCTTTGTATCTACTCCATACTTTTTACATAGCATATAGCCAATGCAAGTAGCTGAAAAAGCAGAATCAGAGCGAGAGTAGGAATCAGAATTGATAGATATCTGTGCGTGAGCTAGTTCGCTTGCGACAGACTGGCATACTCTAACGCTATCGCCCACATTTCGTTTCACATACAGCTTTTGAGCATCGTTGTCATAGTAAGCAGCAATATTTGGATAAGGAAGTTCATCGCTTGCTTCAACGGTAACAGGCGATGAATCTAACATCACAGTAATAAGCTCTTTGGGGTCACGATCGATCGTTACACTTGGTTGCCTATTACTGTTTGTCTGACTCACATCAAACATCTTTTTGATGTTATAGGAAATACCTGTCGATCCATCTTTTCTTGCATACTCTATCGGCTCTAAGATGCTGATGCTTTTAGCTCCTTTTTTGATTTTGACATTATCTTTTGTCCAATCATTAAAATCTTTAAGCTGAGTCGCACCTGGATTTTGGGCATAGATCAGTAAAGCGTTGGTTGCTGAATACCGATCAAACTTACTTTGAGTATCTAGAAAAGTGGCAAACTTAGTTGGATCGTTTACAACTTGTTTGGCAGTATCATCAATCAATTTATAGATTGCATCTTTTTCTGCTTTCTTTTTTTCGACGTATTCTTCTTTCGATAGTCGTAAAGAAGGATTGTTCTTTTGAACATTAAAATCGTTAGTCATATAAACTACCTCTCTTTCATTTTCTTTTTCTTTGGCTGTTTTTGAACAGTCGTATTGTTTTTAGATTTGGCAGTATTCCTTTGTGGCTCTTTACGCTCTGTTTCTTTTTGCTGACTTAACTTAGCCTTATATCTATCAAGTTTTTCTTTTACAGACGGCTTTTTCGTCTTATCAACAACACCCTTATCAGTATGCGTATCTTCGAGCTTTAAGTTTTGCCTTGACGGAGGGTTTTTGTCCGTTTTGGCTATCTCGGGGTTTGAAGGAGAATTTTCCTCCTTTTGGATCGGTTTTCTGACTGCCTCTTCCGTAATGATCTCGTTTTTAGATTTAGGTTCGTGACCTTTGTCTTGATCTTGACGTTTATCAATCGCTTCTTGAGCTTTAGTGACAATTGCAGCTTTATCGACTTTGCCAAGTTCAAATCTTTCAACGATGCGTTGAATCTTAGAAGCATCTTCGGCACGAACGATAATATCTACTGGTGCATTATCAGCTTTCGTGCTTTTATCTCTAAGCACACAATAGAGCACACCATAACGTTTAGCTTGTTCCGTGAATTTCTTTAAATCCCTGTTAGGAATAGAAAACACTTTAAGTTCTTTGCCCGATTTGATCATACTGGTAAGTCTTGCCTTGCCTTTGGTTTTTTGCTCTTCCTTTAAAACTGATACAAGTAAGATGGCAATGTTTTTAGCAGCCGAACCACTTAATCGTGCAGCTACTTCTAAACCTTCTAAAGATAATCGGACTACTTGTTCAGCAGCATCGCCTGAATTATTCATCGTACTTTTCCTCCTTTCATTCGTTCTTTTTCTTCATCTTTTTGGATTTGCTTTAGGCGATCATCAATTACTTTTGAACGCTCAGCAATTCCATCGCAAAGAGTTATTTCTTTTCGTAACTCTCGGATTTTTCTAGTCGAATCATAAATTTCATCTTTGATTTTCGATATTTTAATTTCATCAGCATTCTTTCTTACATTTCTTCGTAAGCTTTCTCTTATATCGACCAAAGAATCTATTTCTTTTTCGATTGAATTTTTATATGAGAAAAGCTGCTCGATAGTAGAAATATTTTCTCTAGCAAGCAGCCTTGTCTCCATAGAAATCTTGTCGATCTTCATTAGGTCTTCTTTAAGATAATAATGAAGTCTTGATACATTTTGCTTTTTGTATTTTGGCAGATACCCAAGCTTATAGCAGTAATAAAGATATAGACGATAGATACCACTTTTCTTTTGGATCTTATCTTGTCTTGTTGGAAGGGTATATTGGCGTGGCTTATAGTATTTATTTTCAAAGGGAGAGATATTGATACGTTGATTTTCAATAAGCCTTTTTCTAATAGCCTCTTCCGTATAATTATCACCTAAATTTTTAAGACGGATCGGTTTGGAATAACCTTTAGGAATGATCGTCCAATATTTTCTTGATTCACTCAAAGAGTGTACATAACCCATTTGCGTTAAAGCATAATCAAACGCTTTTAGGTTAGTGCTGTGGCGAATAGCTTCATCGATTGCTTTTCTAGCCAGATCATATCTTGTGGGCATTCCAGCTTTTTCAAGATTGTAATAATAAGACGATTGTTTCGACCTATTTGGATTGGGGTTATAGTACAAGTCATACTTCTCACAAATCTTATCGGCAATAAGCCTAAATTTAAACCAAGCTTTCTCATTGCCCCATAATCTTTTGCCATCTTTAAATGAAATAGAGTTAATAACATAGTGGCAATGAAGATGCTTCGTATTTAAATGAGTCGTGACTACAACTTGAAAACGATCGCCCCAAACTTCTTTAACAAATTCCATACCGATTTTTTGAGCAAGACTAGGTGATATGTTTTGTTCCTTAAAACTTAGATAACCGTGATAGGCTTGAATACCATCTTCTTTACCATAAGCTTGTTTTACACTTATAAACTGATCGCGGGCGGTGGACGGATTACAGTTGATCCCTTCGACATAAAATTCCTGTTCGGTCTTTTCTTCATCTTTGGCATAAGATAAGACATCTTTAAGAGCCTGATATTGTTCTTCGCTATAAACATCTTTACTAGTTTTTTCAGGATTAGTCGCATAGTTAATGACCTTGTTTAGATTGTTTGTAACGGGCCATAGCTTACTTACTGCCATCGCATATCACTTCGATCAGGTCTCAAAAATGTTCTTTCAATATCCGCTTGAAATTTATGCCATCTCTCCGCTTCTTTTTTGATCATCAATGTGTCAACATAACCTAACGCATTTGCTTTAACCGCCAGTTGATTAATGTTATTGCCGATTGACGAAAGTTCGTGCATCACATCATAAAATCTATCATCAGGTTTTTCTTTTGGCTCATATCCTTTAATAAGCAATCGAATAAGTCCTCCTTCCGATAAGCAAGCCTTCTTGGCTTTTCTTTGAAGATCCTGTGCTTCAGCTTTATTCATCAAGATATGTTTTTCAATACTTCGTTTCATTATCGACTTCGTCCTTTCTTTCATCTGTTAAACGATTGATCTGAACAACGCACATATAAACGATTCCCCAGACGCTTCCAATTAAAATTCCAACTCCTAAATAAATCAGTTCTAACATAATGATTCCTCCTTCTTTGCGGGGTATTAGGGGATAGTCCCCTAACGAGAAAGTACCGTTTTGGATATGCCTATCCATAAATGGTCTGCTCGCTAAGATTAAACAGAGAGTTTTACTGCCCCCAAAGTTTTATCTATCTTTCCAATGTTTTGCTCATTGGTTTGTATGGTTTAACTTCAATTTTGTTTTCAGAGACTGTGATTCTTTCTGGGTATTTAAAGAGTTTTTCGTACTTTTTAAGCAGATCATCAGGCATACTCAAGAACCGTTCGCTTTCAATTGGTGCATAACAGATAAAGAATTTTCCAGCGATAATATCTAGCAAATGACCATTATCACCATAGATTGCACGGTTAAGTTCTTCGCCGTTGATCTTGCCTGATTCATTACAGACAATGGCAACTTCATCATCAAAAGGCATATATTCTTCGATATCTCCGCCCACAAGTTTCTGCATATCTTCTAAGGTGTCATTGAGATTAACGACTCTGGGATACTTATGTGGTTCAATAAAAAGCACCTTGATTTTTGTATCCTCATCAATGATCTTGAAAGAATCTTCAATCACATTTAAGGCGAGGGTGCTGCCATTATCCCAATCGATATGAACCTGTCCGGCATCATCAACGTGTGTTACCGTCCCTTTAAGTCCACTTGGCATCTGGCTTTCGCCTTTCATAAGATTGAGTTCAATTCTTGTTCCTTCAGTGTATTTTTCTTTGATATTTTCGATATTCATCTTTCATACTTCCTTTCTTTATTGCGTTTGATATTCAATTTAAAACAAAGAAAGTCGTTAACGTCCTTACCATAACTTGGTGGATCATCAACGACTTCTAAATGGTTAGGAAGAACAAGTTGCAATGCTTTGCTAGCCATTCTTCCAGGCATATCATTATCCAAATGGAGTGTGATACGTTTTGTTTGCGGATTGTCTTCAAGGTAGTTTTTAAGTGCGGCAGGCACTTTACTATTACCGATATCTCGAGCAGGAGAGTAAACACCAGCAAGAGAAATGAGTGTCAGTTCCTTCCAATCGCCACCTCTTAACTTGTATAAAGTTGCGTAAGACAGTAGGTCGATGGCACTTTCAAAAAGATGGATCTCATTTTTATTTGAACCAAGCAAACGGAAGGAATAGTCCTTTTTACTACCTGAACAATCGCCCATAATCCTTGAATTACTTGTTGCTCGATATGCTGCATATCTAGCTTTTTGCTGATCGTCGTAACCTATAAAAACAACATTGTGATAGGGAAGAGATTCCATAATCAAATTGTTTTTAAGACAATAATCGATGATCTCGTGGTCGATTCCTCTTTTTGTAAGATAGTTGATTACCACATCATTGGTATTACTTCTTTGTGGTAAGAGCAACGGTCTATCTTGCTTGGACGATTGAGAATAACGAATTGGCGGTGCAATAGCGCACTTACCAGTTACGTGCTCAACTGCTTCGATAAAGCTCATTCCTTGAACTTTAATCAAATAATCAATCGCACTTTTTCCACCAATCCCTTGACTAAACCACATCCATTTTCCATTTGAAATCTTTAAACTATCGTGTTCCCTTGTACAATATGTGTTCCTTGAACACTTGATAAGCTCATCAGGGTAATAGTTTTTCAAGTAGGTCAAAAGGTCGATCTTCTTTGCTTCCAAGATGATTTCGGGCGAGATATATGGCATATACTCACCTGCTTTCTCTTTCGTCTTTTTGTCTCTCTTTCGTGGCTTTTTGCATTGCGTTATCGATGGTCTCTGATACAAGTTCCATATTAGAGCAGTCATTTTTAAGCCATTCGATATAGCAATAATCTAGTGGATATGATTTGAATGAAAGTGCCTTAGCTTTCGCATTATCGATGTTTTCATTTAAGATGCATATTAAAATGTCTTCTTTTATCACCTTTTCGTAGACATAATTGATTGCTTCACTAGAAGGGATATTCTTCAGCTTTTCGATGAAATCATCGTATTCTTTTTGAACCTTGATTCTTAAAATTTGAACATAATCTATAAACATAGTTGTACCTCATCTTTCATAATCTTTTTGTTTAGAAGATGCTTCAATTGCATCATCGCTTACTTCGCCAACGATCTCGTTTTCTCTTTTATCCATATTAAGAAGAATGTTTAACTCATCTAAACGATGTTGCTTTTCTTTAAGCTCATCTTCTTTGGCAAATGGTTTTTCTACTTCAATCTTGGCTGTTTCAAACTGTTGCTTCGTGCTTTCAAGTTCTTCAGTTGTCTTCTCTAATAGGTCTGGAAAGCGTTCTATGGCGTTATCAAGTCTTGTGATATTTCCATATACATCATCACCTAAAGCCACGTTATAGCTTGTTTCTCCTTTGATTTTGACAACGTAATTTCTCTCGAAAGTATCAAAGAATAGTTCGATTTTAAAACCGCGATATTCTCCAAGTGCGATAGGGTCTGGGCTTTGCATAGACTTACAAGCAGCAATGATCGCTTTTCCAGCATCTTGTTTATCAAAGTAAAACGCACCCGCTACCTTCATTCCGATAAAGGAATCATCTAATGGTTTTGGATGCGTTTTTAATGTTGATATATCTGCTTTAAAATTTTCGATGTGACTTGAAAGGCTTGCTATCCTTTGCGGATAATACTTAATGATCTTATCTTCCAAACTGTATTTTTCGGATAGATAATTAGACTTCAATAGCTTTAACTTCTGTACTTGGATATCCAGATCCATCTTTTCTTTGATATAAGGATTTCCGGTTGCCAGCATCTTGATCTCCGCATAAGAAAGGGCAGTTTCATCAATATCTTCAGCAGATCGAACAGGAGATTTACTTGTCATAATCTGGCTAGCAAACTTTTGCTTACCTTCAACCAGCTGATATAGATAGGCATCAAATGTCTGTTCAGTAACATAACGATAGATATGAACTTCTTCGTTATTGTTGCCTTGCCTGATGATTCGTCCTGCTCTTTGCTCCAAATCGGAAGGACGCCACGGACAATCTACATCGTGCAAAGCGATAAGTTTATCTTGAACATTTGTGCCTGCACCCATCTTTTGGGTAGAACCTAGCAAGATCCTGACTTCTCCTTTTCTCACTTTCCTAAAAAGCTCTTTCTTCTTTATATCGGTATCGGCATCGTGGATAAAAGCCACTTCAGCACTTGGAACACCGAGTGCAATAAGTTTATTTTTGATATCGTTGTAAATAGAGAAGGTTCCATCGCTTTTAGGAGTAGACAAGTCGCAAAAGACAAGCTGTGTTGATCTATCATCACTAGTTTCATTCCAAATACGATAGATGTTATCCACGCAGGCATTGATCTTGCTGCCTTCAAAATCAGGTAACATTTCGTTAAGCATCCGCTGATCTAGTGCAAGTTTTCTACCATCATTTGTGATTTTAAGCATATTATCAATGCTTGAATCAACACCGCCACCTCTTACTTTTTCAGCCCGTTCAGCAAGTGACGCGACCATCTCTTTTTGCATATCCGATGGTTTAACAGCAATGTTATGAAACTCAGCCTTTGGCGCTGGAAGTTCTAACATATCTGCTGTTTTAATATCTGCAACTTCCTTAAACATACTCATAAGCTCAGGAAGGTTATAGAATTTAGCGAATCTTGTCTTTGCCCGATAGCCTGTTCCTTCTGGTGTTAATTCAACCGCTGTAACTGTTTCACCAAAAGTGGATGCCCAGGCATCAAAGTGCTGTAAATTGTTCTTAACAAGCGTGTCATATTGAAGATATCTTTGGATCGTATATAGTTCGACCATACTGTTTGATATCGGTGTCCCTGTTGCAAATACAATTCCTCTGCCACCGGTTATCTCATCAAGATATCTACATTTCATAAAAAGATCGGAGGATTTCTGTGCCTCAGTTTGGGCAATCCCACCAACATTTCGCATCTTCGTATAAAGAAACAGATTCTTATAATAATGACTTTCATCAATAAAAAGACGATCTACACCAAGTTCTTCAAAAGTGACAACATCGTCTTTTCGGCTTTGGTCATTAAGTTTTTCTAGCTTTTGCTTGATAGACTTTCTAGATTTTTCAAGCTGTTTGATAGAGAAATTCTCGCCTCGATTTCTTTTGAGATCTGCGATACCTTGAGTGAGTTCATCAATCTGTTGTTCTAATAAAGCTCGCTGTCTTTCAATCGACATCGGTATCTTTTCAAACTGCGAATGCCCAATGATAACTGCATCATATTCCCCCGTTGCGATCCTTCCACAGAACCTTTTACGATTCTTTGTTTCAAAATCTTTCTTTGTCGCTACCAAGATATTAGCGGAAGGATAGAGTTGCAAATATTCAGCTGCCCATTGTTCTGTTAAGTGATTGGGTACGACAAATAAGGATTTGTTACATAGGCCCAGTCGTTTTGATTCTTGTGCTGCAGCAACCATTTCAAAGGTTTTACCAGCACCAACTGCGTGAGCCAAAAGAGTATTACCACCATAAAGAATGTGCGCTACAGCATTTCTTTGGTGTTCTCTTAATGTGATCTCCGAGTTCATACCATTGAAAACAATATGACTTCCATCATATTCGCGTGGGCGAATGCTGTTGAATCTTTCGTTATAAAGCTTTACTAATCTTTCTCTTCGTGATGGATCTTTCCATATCCAATCTTCAAAACCTTGTTTGATGAGTTCCTGTTTAGATTGGGCGATAGCTGTTTCTTTTTTATTTAATACAGCTTTCTTTTTACCGTCTTCATCTTCTACATAATCAAAGATACGAACATCTTTTAGATTTAGTGTTTCTTCGATGATCTTATAAGCATTTATTCTCCCAGTACCATAGGTACTATAGGCTTTGACATTACTTCGATCATAAGATTTTCCTTCGATGTTCCACTCGCTTGTAAAATCAGAAAAATGAACTTTGATATTCCATCTTGCCCATCTAGGAGTATCCAAAAACTCATAGACAAATTGTTCTACTATTTCAGCTGGTATCCAAGTTGCTCCTAAGCGAACTGAGATATCACTAGCAGGAAGATCTTTAGGCTGCACTTTTTCCAGTGCTTGAACATTGATCGTGTACTTACTAGGTTCCGCTTGATTTGCCATTTTAGCTTGTCTGAGCTTTTCCCTGACATTTCCAGATAAGTATTCATCAGCCATAAAGTATTTGTTTGACAAGCTATTTGTCTCGTCATAAAGAGGATTCAAAAAGATAACCCCTTGCAAATCTTTGAATAGATCTTCTTCACTTTTACCCGTTAAAGAAGTCATAAACTCCATATCGATCTTTGCTTTTTCACCAATTGATACAGCTAATGCCTCGCTGGCAGTATCAACTTCAACAATAGGTAGATGTGGCTTGATTGTACGTTTATAAAACATATCGGCCTTGCGCTCAAGCTCGCCATTTTCGTTGATGACCTCTAATGCTGATAACAAGGAATAAGAACTATCATCACTAAAGACAGATATATTAGCACGACTGTTGATCAAACCATATTTACTGGTAAAGGTATCATAAGCGACATTCAGCTTTGTTTGCGCATCTTTGATATCTTCTTCTGGATAGTCTTCTGTTTGTAATTCGATTAAATTTCTAACTGCATCACGAATGGCAATCATTCCCTTGATCCTGTTTTGTGCCGTGGCAGAGACTTCAACAGGTCGCATCATTGAATTTTCCCGATAATAGATCTTGTCATCTAATATCGTGAAGGAAAAGTTTCTAACAGTTGGATCGGCTGGTATAGAGTTATCGTCTTCTTCTAGGTCATCAGACACTTCATAGCTTTTCATTTCAGCGTGAATATTGCTGATGGCATCATCTAATAAATCGATAAGATTTGCACCTTCATATGGAAGGCAAGTTGCTTCTTGACCAAATCTTCCAGTGATCATTTTCATTTCACCAAGCACCATTTCTGGGTGTGAAATAAAGTAAGAATTCATCTTAATGCCGTTTTCATCTGTATCTAAATGAACCCAATCTGGCTCGATATCGATGATCCTGTCACGCTTTTGTAAGAACAAAATATCAGATACAACTTCTGTTCCTGCGTTTCCTTTAAAGGTATCATTTGGAAGCCTGATAGCTCCGACAAGGTCAGCTCTTTGAGCAATATACTTTCTGACTGATGAATTAGCTTTGTCCATCGTACCTTTGCTGGTTATCAAAGCCATAACTCCGCCAGGTCTTAATTTATCTAAGGACTTGGCAAAGAAGTAATCGTGAATTAAAAAGTTATACTTATCGTATCGCTTATCTAAGACTTTAAAATCACCGAAGGGAACATTACCGATGATTCCATCAAAGAAGTTATCTGGTAGATTTACTTCCTCATACCCCATAGAGGCAATGGAAGATTTTTGGTATAACTGCTGAGCAATCGCTGCAGAAATTTTATCAATCTCAACACCATAAACCTTTGATTCAGCCATTGAATCAGGTAACATCCCGATAAAATTACCGATACCGCAAGATGGCTCAAGAAGATTACCATTACTAAATCCCATCTGTGCTAGTGCTTTGTAAACTGCATCAATTACAACAGGTGGCGTATAAAAGGCAGTCAGCGTACTTTCTCTTGCAAGAGAATATTCATCGCTGTCTAGTAAGTTTTTAAGTATCAGATATTCGCTTGTCCAGACTGTATTGTTACTATCAAATGCTTCGGGAATCCCACCCCAACCAACATACTTTGACAAGACCTCCTGTTCATCATCAGTAGCAAATCGATTTTCAAGTTCAAGTCTTTTCAATACTTCTATCGCTTGAATATTTCGATTAAAGCGTTCTTTTTTACTAACAACTTCAACAGGATGATTTCTAAGATCAAATGTTCTTCTTTCAGCTAGTGGTATTTCGGGATGAAGATCAAAGCTATTGATTTTCCTAGTACGTTTTTGTTCCCAAGCGGGTGTTACTTGTTCAGTCCGGTCATCATTAGACTTAATCTTTTCCATATCCTCATCAGAGACGTAGGTAAGCTCTGAGAAATCTAGATTTACTAAGCCTTGATCGATCAATTCTTCAAGACTTGAATATTGCTCTAAATGCGTTGTTAAATCCAAAACTTTTGTTTCAATCTTGAAGTTATTCAAATCCACTATTGCTTGAATAGGATAGTCACCATCTTCTGTCTCGGTATAGGCGACCCCAATAGAACTTAAATTCGAAAAATCAGCATCGCTTTCAAACTCATCTTGGCAATAGTCATTGATGATCTGCTTGGCTTTTTCTAGCAAGTTTTCTTCAGATAAATCGTTATCTATTTTAGTAAGCTCACCAAACAGATAATCTCGTTCTTTTTGCTGATTAGAATCTAAATCTTCAGTGTCTATATCATTTAAGAACGTGATAATCCCTTTGACATATTCAGACTTACTAAGTCCATTACGGACATTTTCGATAGCATCTTCATCGCTATCGCAACTGTCCAAATTGTCTTGATAGTTATAGAAATCGAAGTCTTTGGCAAAGAAAGCAAGCCTTGTTGCAAGGTCTTGTTCTTCTTTATTTTGCACAATGATCAAATGGTCATTTAAAGGGTTTTCTCTTACTCTTGCATCAAATATATCTCTTGGAAACTCTTTGTTGAAAAGAGGCATATCATAGTCAAAAAGCATGACTCTTTCATCATCGATAGAGAGAATCTCATAAGGGTTGGAACCAATATATACCTTATCTCCAAGATGATATTCGTAAGTCGCATTTGATGTCTCTGTATTTTCTTTTTGAGCTAGTGGATATTGCTCATTTAAAAGTCTTAAGACATAATCTAACTTTTCTACACGATTGATTGGGAATCCATTTTCGTTTTGAAAAGTTACGTCCTTCATTGAGACATCTTTACCGAACATATCAACACGTTCGATTACAAATAATCTTTGATCTATGTTGATCTCTTTACCGATAATGTCATTAGGATCAAAGTTATCATCTGAAAAAGAAGGAGCAGTAGAAAGAATTTTCTTATTCCTTTTTTGATCTTCTATTTCAGCACGTCTGATTGTTTCCTTCTCTAGCCAAGCAGGATAGCGATCTTTTTCTTTATCATTCAGATAGTTATCAGCGCGGATAAGATCGGATATCTGTTTTGCTACCTCCGACCATTTTAAAAGAACTTTTGGAGCATTATCCCCATAACCTTTCCTAATCAAAAGACCTTTGGCATCGTGATCCTGATTATATCCTTCAAAGCCACCGGCATGAGTAGAACCGCCAATTCCATATTCATTTTTAAGGAAGTTAGCATTATCTTTAGCCGAGAAGCTATTTTGAAATTGCTCATAGATGCGCATCTTACCATCGGCAAAACCTGATCCGCTTTTGATAACAGCCGTAATTACTTCTTGCGGTATCGAAAAAGCAGAAGTTTTTGATTCTTCTGCTTGATCTTGAAATAAAGTTAACTGATCTTTAACACTTGGAAGAGGTTTTATATCCTCTAGGCGTAAATGATCTGCGTTTTGATTATTTCGCTTGCTGATTGACGAAAGTTGTTCATCTTGGTTACCCAAGTCATCATATCCTTCGCCTTGAGTTCCTCCGTCAATCCTTCCTTCGTTGCCATTTCCTTGACCAGATTCTCTTCCAAGCTCATCGCTTGCATTTGAATCTCCGATAGGTGTTTGGACAGTTCTCCTTTGGTCAATAGGTTGTAATAAAGAATCCTGTGATGGTTCTTCAAATAATCCTTTCTCATCTGAGCCCATTTGCCCATTATCACTTCCGGCTGTTCGGGAAGACTCAGATTCGGTAGATTGTAATCGCCTACCATTGTATATGTTATCTCTTTCATCATTTAGGCTCCTTTCATTTTT
This sequence comes from Bulleidia sp. HCP3S3_C9, assembly GCF_052064035.1. Classification (NCBI taxonomy): domain Bacteria; kingdom Bacillati; phylum Bacillota; class Erysipelotrichia; order Erysipelotrichales; family Erysipelotrichaceae; genus Bulleidia; species Bulleidia sp. HCP3S3_C9. The sequence goes on from NZ_JBQHWJ010000005.1 coordinate 50,923, forward strand.
CTTTTCAACTTCATTGTAGTTGCTTTCATTGGATGAAACAATTGTGCGATTTTGTATGTTAAGTGCATTAATCGTTTTGCTGATCGGTAATAATCCCATTTCGGCGATATCGCTTGTTGCAAATCCAAGTGCATTTAAACTATCAACTGTATTAAACAAGGCAATATCATCAAAATCATTTCTAGAATAATAATGATCTGCATCAATGCCAAGCCGAGCCATTAGCATATAGGAGACACTGTTCTTTACTAAATTCTCAAACTTTGACTTTATTTCATCATCACTTAAAGCCGAAAGATTTGAGCCATAAACAGCCACAGGCAAATCATATAAATAATCGCTGATGTTATCATCAACTCCGTTTGTGATACCTGCCTTTATAACAGAAGCAAGGTTTCTACTAGATTCACTAATACCGAAAGTATTTGATAACGTCTCTATGACTTCTGGCAAATACTCATCTTTCATCTGCCAAATGGGCACAGGACGAGAATAGCGACTTTCGTGGGTGTCTGAAATATCAAAGTAATGGGTAAGGCGTTGCTTTAATCTATCTTCATCAGCAAATACTGCAATACCTTTAGCACCTTTATTGACCCATCTTCCAAAGCGATTGTTCCATTTTTCGATTTCTAATACAGCTATTGCATCCGGTCTTTGCGCATAGATAAGTATCTGCTCATCAAAGCGAAGGCGGAAATTCCTTCCCGCTGTTTTTAAGAAAGACTTCCAGCTATCAGCATTTTCACTTACTTCATTAATCGTTTGATAATAAAGATCAGTGATAAGCTCATATTTCCTAGCCATTATTTTCACCTTGTTTATCTACTTCATCATCGCCACCACATAAGTAGGAGTATAGCTTTCCGCTTTTTGTGCTCTTTTGCAGAGCCAAGATGATGCTCATCTCAGGAATCGTGATTCCTTTGATTTGTAGAATGTTCTCCATTTCCAACTTTTGAAGTTTCTTTTCTGTGTCATAACCAGATTCTGCAAGCTTAGTAATGACCTTTATTTTTTGTTGCATCGTGACTTCACTAGGCATAGCCTATTCCTCCTTATTTGTTGCGTAATTTCGATAAAGTATTTCCAGTTCTTTTCTTCTTTGACGACAGCTTCGATCCCCGGCAAGCTCAGGAATCTCAGCTTGTATCTTTGCCCTTGATCGTCTGACGCTTTCAAAATGAGGCAATCTAAGTTCTCGATAATGATTCATCACTGAAGAAAAAGAGAATGAGCCAATATCCCGATCACAAGTTGGATAAGGATTCACTGCTTCACAAACAAGCAAATAAAGTTTCATATCATCATTCCTTGCTTCTTCATTTGCTTTTAAGATCTCTAAAACAACTTTTTCGATGGTATATGGATTATTCATAAGTGTCCTCCTTTACAAAATAAAAAGGGCGAACAGTTTTTTGCTCGCCCGCGATTGATATGGATTAGAATAAGCGTCATCGCTAAACATTCTTATTCATTTATTGTTTGATTTCTTTTGCAACTACTACCACTCGACTATTGCCATCTCTTGTATCACAAGTTACCAAAGTCATAAGCTTATCACTAGTTGAAATGCTTTCTCCTGTTTCATATACAGCATCTTCTTTAACTGATCTTAAAAACGATGCATATGAATCTTGATTACGCCAAGAACTTTTGGTGAATTCAAGTGAATCATTGAGATTATCTAGATCGATATTTAAAACAGATACGATCTGATAAGTTCTAACTTCATCTGGCAAAACAAAATTGAAAGTCGGATGTGATAAATAGAAATTCTTTTCTAGATAGTTCATTAAAGGCGTGAATATGATATTGCCAGTAGTACTTGAATGGCCATAAACCACTACATTAGTAGAATCGATATTCCCATCATAGGAAATAAATGGAATTCCAGCACTGGCATAATTAAGGTCAATATTACGTCTTACATAATAGTCATTATCACTTGCTTGAACGATCGGTTCATAGATCATTCGCTCATCAAATTCGATAATACCAACGACATCCTTGTTTCTTTGTTTCAGAAGATCTAAAGAAAGAACCTGAATTTGTTCTTCAGGTTCTTTGCTGGTATCAGTGGCTGTAGTTGTTTTTTCGCTTTCTACTGGTACATAGAAATCGCTGTAGTCATAAGCTTTTTTCTCTTGATTGATGAAGGCATAGATTCCAAACCCCACCAAAAGCATCGCTGCTAATGAGATTAATGCTACTCTCTTTTTATATTTCATAATCAAACTCCTGTATTTGGTATATCGATTCGCTCATTTTTGAAGACATAAGTGATAGTATCTTGATCTTTATCAGCGACCACGCTTACTTCAAATGGTTCTTTTGATAATTCATAAGAAGCTGGCGCTTCGATCTCTTTAAATTCATATTCGTGACCATAGATAGCATTTGCAAATACAGCGTGACCATCTTTTACGATATGTTTAGAGACTTCTTCGCTACCTTTTTTGCGTGAATAATAAACGCCTTCATCAAGATCCAGGATGATTTCTTTTGAATCATTTGTCTTTACTGTTTGAACGATCTCGCTAAAATCTTCATCTTTAGTAATCTCATATTCTTCATTTGCTGAATCACCTTTAATTGCTAATTTGCCCGAGACTACAATGCCAAGATTTGTATTTGTAGTCTTATCGATAACTTCAAATACCGCTCCATCTAGTAGTACATCGCCATTATCTTTATCGACTTTTTTTATCTCGATATCTAATCGTCTTTTAGCGTTATGGATCTCATCTAATTCAATAAAAGATGTTTCCTTAGTTGTATCTTCATCATAAGCGAAGGTGAACTCATACTTATTTTCATCAAGAACGAAACCGACATTTGTTTCAAGTTCTTTAACATAGTAATCCCCGACTGGAAGATCTAACTGTTCATTGTTTTTGCCAGATTCATCCAGTGTTAAAACACCAACTAAAGCGTCTTTGGGAATAATGATATCTTCGCCAATTTTGATGTCTTCACTTGTATAGACTCCAAACAAAACATCCTTGTAGGCAGTCTTGTCATCGTCCTCAAAAGTCTTCTTCAATTCCAGATCCAGTTTTTGTCTTTCGTTGACCATCGTGAAGTTTTTTGAGACAACTTCTACTAACTGTCCTTCGTATTCGATATTTACTTCATAGACCGTAGAATCTAAGACAAATCCTTCAAGTGTTTCTACTTCTTGAATCGTATATTCACCAAGTGGAAGTTTGGATGAAATGATCTTACCTTCATCATCGGTAGTCAGTGTTTCGACAAGATCCCCTTTATTGAACCAAACCGTGCCTTCTTGACCAACGATATCCTCTTTGGCTCTGATTTCATAAGTGATTCCAGGTAGCAGCTTATTTTCATAGATAGGTGAATACATCATCCCATATTCAGTCAGCCTAAAGTCGGCATTAGTGAATTGTTCACCATACTTCTCAATCGTTATCTGACCTTTTTGAGCCTGATTATCAAAGTTCATAAAGATCTCGGTTGTAGAACCATCAACAGTAAAAGGAATTTCTTCATCTTTTAAAACATAACCATATGGCGCTTTGATCTCAACGATCTTGTATTTACCATAGATAAGTGGTTCCGGTAAATGAACAGAGCCGTCTTCCTTGGTAACAAAAACATCAGTCTCGTATTTTTCAGGATATGTGACAGTTTGTTTGATGAAATTTCCATTACTGTCTTTTATCTTGAATTCAACACCACTGGCTGGAATCCTTTTGCCTGTTTCAGTATCAGTTTTATAGATATTCAGCTCAGCTTTTAAAGTATCATTATAGATGTTATAGAAGTATACTTTTTCATTTTCATCGATCATTACTTCAAAAGGTTTTAAGGTGTCATATCCTTCTGTCGCTTGTTCCTTGACGACATAAAGACCATAAGGCAAATAATCGCTGATTGCTCTTCCTTCATCGTCGGTTACAAGTGTTGCAACTTTTTCGCCACTGGATTTTAAGAAGATATCAAACTTAAAGCCAACTCCTGGTTTTTGAATAACGGATTCATAAGGATATTCGGTTTCCTGCTCAATCGATTTAGCAATCTCAATACGTCCCTTGATGACTTTATCTTGATAAACAGTATAGAAAGTTTCTGGTGTACTATCACCACTAAAAGTCAGATCAACACGATTGCAGGTGTCATTATCAAGATAACCGGTAGGCGGGGCCACCTCGCATACTTGATAACTTGTACCAACCGGATACTTCTTTGATTTAACAGTGGCACCATTGGTGGTTAACATTTCCAAGACATTACCACTTAGGTCTTTTAATTCAAATTCGGCTCCATTGAATGTGGCGTCGCCCTGAGGGGTATTACCAGTTTCGACATCTTGCTTTTCAACTTGAATATCAGCATATAATAACTCAAAGTTCACACTGAAGTTTCGTGTTGGATCTTTTCGTTTTGCCAAGTAAAGAACGGTTTGTTCACCTGGGGCACCATAGATGATATTGCACTCGTAAGATGATACATTACTTTGATATGTTGCGTTGCGATCATAATTCTCGGATGTGATTTCATAAGTAACACTATTGCCACTTACACTGGCTTTTACACCGTTACTGGAAGTGATATTGAAGTTTCCTAAAACACCTTTTGTATCAGAGACTGTGACTGGTGTATTTAACCCCATCTTGATCGTTGAGTTGTGGAATGATGGTCTACCTTGTGGTTGACTTCTTAAACGATTGATCTCATTAACTTCTGCACTTACATCCATCATCGATGAGCCATCTGGTGTATATGGGTCATACCATTTTGAAACAACTTCCCAGATCATTAGCTGTGTTGCGATATAGTAATTTGGTGTCTGATGTCCTGGATAATCATAGCCATAGTAAGATATTTCCCAAATCGCTTGTCTTTGGCTTTTGCTCAAACTGTCCCAATAGACATAGTTTTCAGGGTATTGGCCATCTTCCTTGAACAATAAACCTGGCTGAATACAAAAAACCGTATTTCCATTGATCCTTAGATGAGCAACATAAGAATAGCCAAGTTCATTTTCAAAGACTGGGATCTTGGCATATCTTTCACCGATCGATGGTGTATTGATAGAAAAGGTGCTGATACCATTTGTACTTGCTCCAAAGACTTCATCATAGGTTCCAAGCCTGATGATTTCTTCTGTTGCATCATAGTTTTCATCATCATTTTCTTCTGCAAAAACACCAATCGATGATGTGCTAAGAGAAGTGATCATAATGAACGCTGCTAAAAGTGTTTTAAGCAGCCTAGATAACTTGTCTGTCATTTCTTTCTCCTTTCATTGTTTGTGAAAATAAAAAGAACTCTAACTAGTGAGTTCCAATAAACAAGTAATGTGTAATTTGTCTTTCTTTTACCAGCCGAAAAAGAATGTGTTTGTCTTGATATCCCTTAATAGATAGTTATAGCTTAGTAGATAGAGTATAAATTAAGAGATAGATAATTAGTTATTTTTTTGAGCTAGTAAAGAATACAGCAAGTATAAGGGGTTAGAGTGTGAGAAAGGGGGAAACCGTAAAACCTGTCTATCTTGAATTACGGTCACGGTTTCGTTGTAAAAACTTGTTGTAGTGTTCCAAAGCTTTGCAGACATAATCTTCTGTTTGACTTAGTGGGATAGACTTTGGAATCAGTTTTCGCACTCTATCTCCGCGAAAAACCAGTTTTTCTCTTTGATTTGGTTTTTCTTCACTCATAATTGCCTGGATAACTTCCGTTGTAAGTTTTCCTTCATCAAAAAACTTACGCATACGAATAGCTTGATCGTGTGATGGTGTGACTTCATTCATATCGATCTCATCAACAATATCACGCTGACAATCTTCATCAAGATATGAAAGTTCGACAGCTGGGCGCATCTTTATTCGTCCTTCATCAACAAATTCCAGCAGTTCTGGAACAAGATTTGTTAAACGGATATACCGATGAATTTGATTTCGACTATCTCCGCATTCTTCGCTCATAAGATCGAGCGTTTGCTTTCCTCGTAAATCAATACCCAGTGGGGATGAATTATCTTTACTAGGTCTGCCTGCTTGTCTTTTCATTGCATCAAGACGCATCTTATACGCAAAAGCCTTTTCGGATGGAAGTATCTGTGACCTTTGGTAATTGCTTTCGACCATTAATATGGTTGCTTCATCTTTTGTGAGATCTACTACTTCGCATCTTAAAGTTTCAAATCCCGCTAGTTCGCAAGCTCTTTTGCGTCGATGACCGGAAATAAGTTCGTACCTGCCGTCATCTTTTAATCGCACAGTAGCTGGAGTGATAATTCCTCTTTCTTTGATACTTTCAATAAGCTGCATCATATCTTCATCATCTTTTACCTTAAACGGATGGTCTGGGAAGTCATCGATTTGTGATAGAGGAATATCTCTAATTTTAGACAGCTTTTCTTCATCTCTTACTTCTTGCGATTTAAATAAATCATCTAGACTCGTGAGAGTGAAGTCGCTCTTTCTTCCTGTCACTTGATAGCACCTCCTTTGTAAATCCTTCGTAGGCTTTAGCTACTGCTCCATTAGGTTCATAAGCGTAAATGCTTTTACCTTTTGATGACGTTTCCGCAGCTTTAATACCAGATGGAATCTTTGACTCATAGATCTTGATATGACTACCAAAATTCTGCTTCAAAGCTTCTACTGTGCTTTTGGCGAGGTTGGTTCGATTATCAACAATAGTTAATAAAATACCATCGACCTTAAGACTAGGATTGATATACTTCTTAACTCGATTGACTGTCTGAAGCAATTGCGTCATTCCTTTGGCTGGAAGATACTGTGCTTGTACTGGAATTATCACACTATCAGCTGCCGATAATGCATTTATAGTTATCATTCCTAATGATGGCATACAATCAATGAGCACATAATCATACTTATGCTTAACTTCATTAAGATAAGTCTTTAATGAGATCTCTCTACTCATTGCGTTTACTAAATTAAATTCCATAGCAGATAACTCTAAATTGGATGGAATAAGATCAACACCTTCATTGTGATGAAGAATACCAACATATGGGTCATTTCCCGTTTCTTTGATGACATCGATCAGCTTAGTAGCTAGCGTGGTTTCTATGCTATCTGTATTTTGCCAACCCAAAGAGACCGTTAGATCACCTTGTGGGTCAGCATCAACCAGTAACACTTTTTTACCGAGTCTTGCTAGACCAATGCCAAGATTGACTGTTGTCGTAGTCTTACCAACGCCGCCTTTTTGATTGCATATGGCAATCGTTTTGCAGTTTGACATTTCGTCTTTCTCCTTTCTACATTAGATACATAAAACATATGTCTAATGCACTTGACCATCTCATTTCCTAAATGGTCGATGGCAATATTTGTTCCTAACACCCCTCGCCAAGCCATAAGCTTTTGGGAAGTCACAAAGTAGTAAGCAGCTTACTTACATCATAGGAATCTCACCTCTGCCGGGTACTCCGCCAGCTCCGTAGAGAAGTATCATTATCATTTGGGCTGTCATTGCCAATATCAAAGGCTATTTGATAGTCATAACAGGAGTTCTCGCTTATCCTATATCCATCATAGGGTTATGGCGTACCTGATAAAGTAGCTAAAGTCACCCAAAATAAAGTCTTTGTGACCTGTATATTCGATTTTCAAATAACAAGCGAAGAGAAGATAAACTAGTCCCTTCACTTATTTAGACAAACGGTCTTAAAATGCACACCCAAATTGAAGTAAAAATCGAAAATTTTTAATAAATTTAATTATGGGAACGAGTTTCCTAATCGATTCAGGCTACTAAACGTCATATAGTAAACAATTGTTCCTAAATATCGATTAATATGGATAGGCATATAAGTTACTTTATTGACGGATGATATAATATAAGCAAATATTGTGCTAGATTTGGTGACGAGTATTGACCTGTACGTAACGTATACGCTTATGCTTTAGGTGTAAGGAGGTACTTTGGTATGTTATTAAATGAAGTGATTAAAGAAGTAGGAATGACCAAACGTGCGATCAAGTATTATGAAGAAAAAGGATTATTATCGGTAAAGAAAGATGATAACGGTTATCGCAATTACACGAAAGAAGATGTGGAAATATTAAAAAAAATTTCTATATACAGAAAATTAAGCATTGGTATTGATGATATCAAAAAGCTTTTAGAATCCAATGATAAAAAAGTTCTTCTAAACATATACCATCAAAAGTTACAAGAAAAGCACTTATACGATTCTGAGCTTGAAGCATTAAAGAATTTTATCGATGATGGTGATCCTGATAAAGCAAATGAGTTACTTGATTATGAGACCATAGAAAAGGCAATAGAGTCGATGCTTCCCGAGGAAGAATGGGCTGACTATTTGATCAGTCATTTCAAGCCATTCCTCAATGTAAGAATTAAGACTCCCGAGCAAAAACAAGCTTTGATAAACATCTTAGAATATTGTGAGAACACCACTTTAAAAACTCCATTTATGATGAAATTGGGTATCAAGCTTGCCGGCGGTCTAGCTAGAGAAACAAGGACAGCTGATGAGATGATCGCTTATTATCGCGATATGAGCAAAGAAGAATATGAAAGGCTAAAAGCTGGTGTTTTAAAAGGAGCTAAATTAAAATCAGGTATTTTGAAATATCATCCGTCATATGTAGCTCAAAGAAAAATGATGAAAGAATATCAAGACAAAGGATACAACGACATATTCATTCCTAACCTTATGGTATTATCTCCAAAATATGGCGAATACAAAAAAGCCTTAGATAGCGTTAATGATAGGATCTGCAGAGAATTGGGACTTCATTATGATTCAAACTTTAATCTCGTGATTAGAAAGCCATAAAATCGTACGTTTCTCACTTCTTTGCCTATTGACTATAATGAAATCGTAAAGGAGTGGTGAAGATGTTCTTTAATAAGAAATATTGGTTATATCTATCTAAAGGTGAATATGACTTAATCATCCATTGTTTGATCGATTTAAAGAACAATCTCATCAGACAAGGAAGATATACTGATGCGGTTGATGATGTCCTCATCAAATTTCTAAGATATAAAAAGGTAACTTTCTAATAAAAATAGTCCTCTGTCTTGAAGAAATTAAAACTTCAATTCAGAGGATTTTTTGTATAGATCTAATAAAAAACACAACAAAAAAGAGCCCCTGCATATAATACAGAAGCTCAATTTTACTATTGTAATTTGCCTTTAACTTGCAAGCCTACTGGTACAATTGCACTTGTATCAGAAGACCTTTTTTAGTCATCGTGTATCAAAAGTGTATCAAAATCACTTTTCCAAAAAGTCGATGGCTCAGAAATGCCGATAAATAAAGGCTTTTTAACAACCTCCAAGCCGAATACTACTATTCGAACTCAATTGTTCCAGGAGGCTTACTTGTAATGTCATACATTACTCTGTTAACACCCTTCACTTCATTAATGATACGTGTCATACATGTCTGTAATGTCTCAAATGGAATATCTGCTGCTGTAGCAGTCATGAAATCAGAAGTAATTACACCTCTCAATGCCACTGCATAATCATATGTTCTATGATCACCCATAACACCAACAGATCTCATATTCGTCAGTGCGGCAAAGAATTGACCCTTACCCATATCGATACCAGCCTTTTCAAGCTCTTCTCTATAGATAGCATCAGCTTCCTGTACCATCTTAACCTTTTCAGCAGTAACTTCACCAACAATACGAATACCTAAACCAGGTCCTGGGAATGGCTGTCTATATACCAATTCTCTAGGAATACCTAATTCAAGACCAACCTGTCTAACTTCATCCTTAAATAAAGCCTTCAAAGGTTCAATGATTTCCTTGAAATCAACATGATCAGGTAAACCACCAACGTTATGATGAGACTTAATTACAGCACCCTTACCAATACCAGATTCAACAACGTCTGGATAAATTGTTCCCTGTGCTAAGTAATCTACTGCACCAATCTTCTTTGCTTCCTTTTCAAATACATTGATAAATTCAGCACCGATGATCTTTCTCTTTGTTTCAGGATCTGTAACACCAGCAAGCTTTTCATAGAAGTAATCCTGTGCGTTAACACGAATGAAGTTCAATTCATATGGTCCTTCTGGTCCAAATACCTTTTCAACTTCATCACCTTCATCTTTACGCAGTAAACCATGATCAACAAATACACATGTCAACTGTTTACCAATTGCCTTAGAAAGTAATACTGCACATACAGATGAATCTACACCACCACTCAATGCACATAATACTTTTCCATCACCAACTTCTTCACGAATCTGCTGGATTGCATTTTCCGCAAAAGAATCCATCTTCCAAGTACCTTGACATCCACAAATATTATATACAAAGTTATGGAACAATTTTGTTCCTTCTTCTGTATGAACAACTTCTGGATGGAACTGTACTGCGTATAAATTCTTTTCTGTATTTTCCATACCAGCTACAGGACAAACTGGTGTTGTAGCAGTTACATGGAATCCTTCTGGAACACGTGCAATGTAATCTGTATGAGACATCCATGTAATAGATTCCTTCTTCCAGTCACCAAGTAACTTAGAAGTATTTTCAAGCGTTACATTTGTACTGCCATATTCACTTGTTGGAGCGGTCTGAACATCCCCCTTCAACAAATAAGCCATGAGCTGTGCACCATAACAAATACCTAATACTGGAATTCCCAATTCAAATAATTGTGGATCATAAGATAAAGAATCTTCAAGATACACACTATCAGGTCCACCTGTTAAAATGATTCCCTTTGGATTCATTTCTTTAATTTTTTCAATTGGCATTGTATATGGATGGATCTCACAATATACATGGTTTTCTCTTACTCTACGAGCAATCAGTTGTTTATATTGACCACCAAAGTCAAGTACTAAAATCATTTCTTCAGCCATATAGCTCCTTATTTTATCAATGCGATAATTCGCTTGTAACTATAATACTAAATTTTTAAGAAAATTACCTTATTTTTTTGCTAAAGAAGCCGCAATAAATCCTCTAAACACAGGATGAGCCTTGTTTGGACGACTCTTAAACTCAGGATGGAACTGTACACCAACAAAGAAATCACAAGAATCATTTTCAACAGCTTCTACTAAATGTGCATCAGGATTGATTCCCGCAATTGTCATACCAGCTTTTTCATACGCTTCTAAATATTCATTATTAAACTCGTATCTATGTCTGTGTCTTTCAGAAATATCAGAAACACCATATAGCTTAGATAATTTTGTATCTTTCTGTAAGTGACAAGGATATGCACCCAAACGCATTGTTCCACCTTTATCAATTTCATCCGACTGACCATGAATAAAATCAATGACTTTATGTGTTGAGTTCTTGTCAAATTCACTAGAATTTGCATCTTTATATCCCAATACATTTCTAGCGAATTCAATTGTTGCAATCTGCATGCCAAGACAGATTCCAAAATAAGGAATATTATGTTCTCTAGCATATTTGCAAGCTTCAATCATACCTTCAATACCACGATCACCAAATCCACCAGGAACAATGATCCCCTGAACATCTCTAAAAATTGCACCTGCAGATTCTTCCGTAATATCTTCTGATTCCACCCATTTGATATGTACTTTTGCACCAGTTTCATATCCGCCATGCTTCAAAGACTCCACAACTGATAAATAGGCATCATGCAAAGCAACATATTTGCCAACCAAAGCAATATTCACATCATCCTTGGCTGAATAAATACGTTCCAGCATTATATTCCACTCGCTTAAATCAATACTTCCCGCTTCAAGATTTAATTCTCTGCATACAATCGCTGAAAAATTCTGCTTTTCAAGCATCACAGGAGCTTCATACAAATCCGCAACTGTTGTATTTTCAATTACACAATCCTGTTTTACATTACAGAATAAAGAAATCTTTTCTTTTACAGACTGTGGCAATTTTCCATCACATCTAGGAATAATGATATTTGGTCTGACACCCATATTCTGTAATTCTTTTACAGAATGCTGTGTTGGTTTTGATTTATACTCATTGGATCCAGAAATATATGGAACCAAAGTAACATGGATAAAGCAGCAGTCTTCTGGGTGTTCAATAGAAATCTGACGAATTGCTTCTAGAAATGGCTGCGATTCAATATCACCAACCGTTCCACCAATTTCTGTAATGACAATATCTGCATTTGCATGTTCTCCAACATTATAGATAAATCTTTTAATTTCATTTGTGATATGTGGAATGATCTGCACAGTTTCCCCAAGATATTCCCCTCTTCTTTCCTTGCATAAAACATTCCAGTATGCTTTTCCAGAAGTTAAATTAGAGAATTTATTCAAATTTTCATCAATAAATCTTTCATAATGTCCAAGATCCAAATCTGTTTCTGCACCATCGTCTGTTACAAACACTTCACCATGCTGATATGGAGACATTGTTCCAGGATCCACATTCATATATGGATCTAATTTTTGAGAAATGACACGAAATCCTCTCTGCTTTAAAAGTCTTCCTAAAGAAGCAGCTGTAATACCCTTTCCAAGTCCAGATACAACACCGCCAGTAACGAATATATGTTTCATAAAACCTCCATTAAAAATAAAAAAGAGGGCACTAAATCCAGCGACACATAGCGTCGTTTTTTTTAATGTCCTCTATGACGTGAAAATATTACACCCATCATTTACGTGATGCAAGAATTTTTTCAAAAAAATTAAGCCTTCTTTTTGTAAATAACGTTACCAATACCCTGTACAAGCTGAACAATGACAATCAATACAATGGACGTCACTACAAGGTAACTAATATCATATGCCTGATATCCTTTTCGGATAGCGATATCTCCAAGACCGCCACCACCAAGTGTACCAGCCATTGCACTCGCACCAACCATATTGATAATCAATAAAACAATACCATTTAATAATCTAGGTACAGATTCTTTAAAATATACCTTTGTAATAATTTGCAGATCCGTAGCACCAAATGATTTTGCTGCTTCAATCACACCCGCATCTGTTTCTCGCAATGCATTTTCAAATACACGTGCAATAAAAGGAATTGCGTAAATTGTTAATGGAACGATTGCTGCAGTTGTACCAATAGATTTGCCAGCAATTACACGCGTCACTGGAATTACAATTACCATTAAGATAATGAACGGAAATGAACGGAATACATTCACAATCACATCCAGAATCCCATACACAATACGATTTGGTTTCAAACCATCTTCTGCTGTTAACGTTAACACTACCGCAGGAATAAAGCCTAATACAACCGCAATTAAAGTTGAGAAGAATACCATGTATAATGTCTGCCATGTTCCTTTTAAGATTACATCTAACATACTCATAGTACCTCCCAAGTAACATTCTTACTTTCCAAAAACTTAAATACACGATCTTTATCTTTTTCTTGAATATTCAAGATCAAAGAACCAAATACATTTTCTCTAAACTCTTCTAGTTTTGCCCAGCAGATAGAGAAATCAATGCCTAATTCTCTTGCCATTTCTGTAATAACTGGTTCATCAGAAGAATCATCTGTAAAGAACAGCTGCACATTCACACCCTCTTTTGGCAATACCTGGCCTTCTTCACCCAGGAACTTCTTCACATCTTCTGTTGGTTTCACGAACAATTCTTCTGGTTTACCCTCTGCTAAAACAACACCATGTTTTAAGAAAGCGACTCTTTGACAAATCTGTTTTACAACTTCCATCTGATGTGTAACCAAAACGATTGTGATACCAAGCTCTTCATTGATCTGCTTTAAAAGTTCAAGAATTCCATGTGTGATTCTAGGATCCAATGCACTTGTAGCTTCATCACAAAGCAAGATTTTAGGATCATTCACAAGTGCTCTAGCAATCGCAACTCTTTGTTTCTGACCACCAGACAGATTCTCTGGACGCTCATGCATTTTATCTTTCAAGCCAACAAGCTCAATTAAATGTTCAATTTTCTTTTTATTTTCTTCTGTATTTGGATTTTCATTCCAGAAGCGAAGTGGCAATGCAACATTGTCATATACATCCAATCTAGAAAGAAGATTGAAGTTCTGGAAAATCATACCCATATCTTTTCTCAGCTGGCGTAACTGCTTCTTATCATTTACATCAACTGCAGTACCATCTACTGTGATCGTACCACTATCATATGTTTCCAATCCATTGATACAACGAAGCAATGTCGATTTTCCTGCACCACTTTGTCCAATGATTCCATAGATTTCTTTTTCATGAATCTGGAGATTAATATCCTTTAATACTTCAAGTTCTCCAAAACTCTTTCTTACATTTACAAGATTTATCATCTCTACGCTCCTGTCTATTTACGCGAATATTCAGAGGGTCTCCCCTCTGAATATTACTGATTGTACTGTTATAATTTTTTTGATTAGTCTACTGGGTTGCCTTCTGTATCAATGAAGGAAGCAATCACAGATCCCTTATATGTATCTTCAATATATGACTTTACTTCATCAGATGTAATAGCCTTTACAAGTGCCTTTGTCTTTTCAGTATCAAGATTATCATCCTTTACAACAACATAGTTAGTTCTCTTTACACTTGTTTCCTGGTCAAACTGTTCAACATAGATTGCTGGGTGCTTGCTTGGAAGATCAGCTTCTAATGCATAGTTACCATTTGCAACTACTGCATCAACATCTTCAAGTGTTAATGGAACCTGTGCAGCTTCCACTGGCTGAATATCATAGTTATGAGGGTTGAGTTCCTTATTTCCATTGAATGTTGTTTCAGTTGCATATTCATCTGTTCCTGGATCTTCTAATAAGCCAGCCTGAACAAGTACTCTTAAGCCTCTATCTAAGTTATCTGCATCATTTGGCAAGGAGATTGTTGCGCCATCCTTGAGATCCTTGATATCTGTTACTGTTGCGGAATAGACACCCATTGGTTCAATATGAACACCAACTGCAGCTGCTAAATGAAGACCCTTAGAAGTATTCTGATCATCCATGTAGCCTAATGTCTGGAAGTAGTTCGCATCAAGAGAACCTTCTTCCAAAGCTGTATTTGGTGTAACGTAATCTGTAAATTCTGTTACTTCTAATGTCCAGCCATCTTTTGCGAGAACATCTTTTACGACATTATTCAAAATTTCAGCATGTGGTACTGCAGTCGCACCAACTTTGATTGTCTTGTCTTCACCGGATGTTTTTGTAGATGTGGAACCTGTAGATGTGGATGAGCAGCCAACTAATGCGAATGCTAATGCTGCTGTTGCGATTGTTCTGATTGCGTTTTTCATTTTTCTTTTCCTCCGTTTTCTTGTAATGCTTGAAGTAGGACGGGGTGATTCTTTCATGCTCTAGAAACAAAAAACTACGCCCCTTAGATAAGGGCGTAGAATTACGCTGTACCACCTTACTTTAAAATGACCTCACGATCATTTCCTCTTCAAGTACGCTGAATATCATCAGATATACTCTATGTCTGTAACGGGACAGCCCGTCGTGATCTACCCTATCGATCACGCAGCTCCAAGACCATGTTCACCAAACCTTTCCTTATCCCCTCTCAGCATACAGGGACTCTCTTTTGAAGTTCCAACCTGGTTACTCTTCTCTTCGTTGCTTTTATGGTTACTAGTTTACACTTTCTAGAAATGAATGCAATAAGTAATTAATGAAAAATTAAAAATATTACATTCTCTTTATGAAAACTTTTTCATTTCTTTATTGAATCACATTCAACATGTAAAACAACAATACGATCACACCTAAGATAATTCGATATACACCAAACACTTTAAAGTCATGTTTACGAATATACTGCATCAAATAACGAATTGCGAATACAGATACAACAAAAGATACAATACATCCAACAAGCAATACAGAAATACTTGCCACTGTCACTTCAATATGTGCCTTGATAATCTTCAACAAAGATGCACCAAACATAACTGGAATTGCCATAAAGAATGAAAACTCTGTCGCTGTACTACGATTAAATCCAAGCAATGTTGCCCCAAGAATCGTTGCACCAGATCTAGATGTACCAGGAATCAAAGCAAGCATCTGGAACATTCCAACCCCAAACGCTGTCTTGGGTGTGATATCTCTAACCGTTTCTACTGTATATTGATGTTCCCTGCTTTCCATCACAATGAAGAGAATACCATAGAGAATGAGAGTAATTGCAATCACATAAGATGCACTCAATACATTATCAATTAAATCATCCAGCAGAATACCCGCAATTCCTGCAGGAACGCAAGCAATAATGATCATAATCCAAAGACGATAAATACTTCTTTTTCTTGCTGGCTTCAATCTAGGATTAAATGGATTCAATTTTTTAAAGTAAAGTAATAATACTGCTAAGATACTGCCAAACTGAATGACAACTTTATACATATCCCAGAAGTTCTGATTGCTTACCGCATCCATATATACATTCAATGGCATAAATGTTCTCATCAAGATCAAATGTCCTGTAGAACTAATTGGCAGCCATTCTGTAATCCCTTGAACAATTCCATATAAAACGGATTTTAGAATATTGAGAAATAAATCCATATATCATTTCCTCCAGACACCCGGATATTATAACACGTATAAATCAATGATATTTCTTAAAAAAAACAATAAGACGACTTCGTCTTATCGTTTTGCTTTCTTGACTTTCTTTGCAATATCTTTGATCACAATTTGATATTGGCTAAAATCTGCCAGTCGATATGTCCAGTTATTCTTCGATACTGTTCCTGGAGTATTGATCCTGCCTTCTTTATTTTGATGCAGCCAGTCACACATCGGAATAATTGCGATATCTGCATTAGAATCCAATGTATACTGAATCACATTAGAATCAAAGCTCTTTTCAACATATCCCATTTTCTTCAGACAATCTCGCATACGTCTTCTATCATGATTGTTGAAATGACGATACCAGGTATCCATTGTTTCATTATCATGTGTCCCTGTATAAATCGTTAAATGTTCACGGTCTTCACCCATACCATCAGAATTCCATGAGAATTGAATGACACGCATACCTCTAAAGTTAAAGTGATCTCTTAAATCCAATACTTCCTGTCTCAAATACCCAAGATCTTCCGCAACGATTTCCATATCTGGATCTTTTTCTTTCAATAGATGAAATAAATCATATCCAGGTGCTTCTACCCACTCTCCATCCACTGCAGTTGGACAGCTTGCATTGATTTTCCAGTATGTATCAAATGCCCTAAAATGATCTACTCGGATAATATCAAACAATCTCTCTGTATATGCTAGACGCTCCATCCAGAAAGAAAACTCATTTTCTTTCATATGTTCCCAGTCATAGATCGGATTCCCCCATCTTTGACCCGTTGCACTGAAATAATCTGGCGGTACACCAGCAATAAATGATGGTTTGCCATCTTCATCTAACAAGAAATTTTCTTTTGAACTCCATACATCTGAAGAATCCAGACCAACATAGAAAGGAATATCTCCCATGATTTCAATATCCAGATCATTTGCATATTGTTTTATGTCTTTCCATTGTAAAAATGCTTCATATTGAAGAAACAGCTGATAGAAAATTTCATCTTCATATTTCTTCAAATCTACCTGCCCTCTTTCAGGCTGCCATTTCATTTCATCTTCCCATTCATTCCAGCATTTTCCATCATTTACTTTTCTGAATGTTCTAAATATTGCATAATTCTTCACCCATTCCTGGTATGCGAATACCGCAAAGTTATGATCCTGTTTAAAATTCCGAAATGCTTCCCTTAAATATGGTTCCCTGAATTTACGAATTGCCTGATAATCAATTTTCTTTTTTCTTCTATGAAAAGAAGGTACGCGTTGAATCAAACCTTTTTCATGCAATCGATCTAAAGAAATATAAATATCATCAATTGCATAAGAGGAATAACATGAATATGGAGAATTATCATCACTCACTGGATTCAGTGGAAGAATTTGCCAGATTTTCAATCCAGCCTGATGTGTTAAATCAATAAAATGTTTTGCTTCTTGCCCAAATGAACCACATCCATTTCTTGAAGGAAGTGCGCTCACTGGCATTAAAATTCCTGCTTTTCTCATACAACAACCCTTTTCTTAATTAACAGTATATCGTTTTATTATTTGAATTTCTACAATATCAAAGCGTTTTCAAAGTTGATATTTATGCAAAGTTCCATGTATACTTTTAGCGTTATTTCGTAATTCAGGGATATATTGCCCACAAAGGAGAAGAAATGGAACTAGAAAACAAACTGAAATTGATATTAAAGAAAGATATCAAAGAAGCAACAAATCTTCAGCTTTACAACGCAATCAATGAATTAGTAAAAAAGAAAGCTGAAACTCTTTCTCGTTGTGAAGGAGACAAAAAGCTCTATTACATTTCCGCAGAATTTTTAATCGGAAAACAGCTAGGCAAAAATTTAATCAATCTAGGTATTTATGACGATATTGCTCAGCTTTTAGAAAGCAACGGCAAATCTATTGCCGATGTAGAAGAAATGGAAAATGAACCATCTTTAGGAAATGGCGGTCTAGGCAGACTCGCCGCATGTTTCCTGGATTCTATCGCAACATTAAATCTAAGTGGAGATGGTGTCGGTCTAAACTATCACTATGGTTTATTCCGTCAGCAGTTCAAAGACAATAAGCAATATGAAATTCCAGATGAATGGCTAAAAGGCAAGAATATGCTGCGTGATACAAAAGTATCTTTCCCAGTAGAACTTGCTGGAAAAACTTACTATTCTCATATGTATGATCTAGATGTGATTGGCTATCACGGAAACAAAAACACATTACATCTATTCGATCTAGATACAGTAGATCCTTCTATCATTACTGATTCCATCAATTTTGATAAAACAGATATTGCTAAGAACCTGACATTATTCTTATATCCAGATGACAGTGATGATGCTGGCAGAAAGCTAAGAATTTATCAGCAGTACTTCATGGTATCAAATGCTGCACAACTCATTCTAAAGGAAGAAAAAGAAAAAGGACATGATCTCAAGGATCTTGACAAGCATGTTGCAATCCAGATCAACGACACACATCCTTCCATGGTCATTCCTGAATTGATTCGTTTATTGATTCTAGAGGGCATTCCAATGAAGACTGCCGCAAATATCGTTTCCAATACCTGTGCATATACAAACCATACAATTCTTGCGGAAGCATTAGAAAAGTGGCCACAAGATTATCTGCTGGAAATTGTTCCTCAACTCATGCCTATTATTGAAGGCTTAGATTATGTCGTTAACGTTGCATTCCACGACGATAAAGAACTAAGTATTATGGATAGTGAGAATCGTGTACACATGGCAAAGATGGATATGCATTTCTCACATTCCATTAATGGTGTTGCCGCATTACATACAGAAATCTTAAAGCATCAGGAACTCAAGCCATTCTACGATATCTATTCCGACAAATTTAATAATAAAACAAACGGAATTACATTCCGTAGATGGATCATGCACTGCAATCCAGAACTTGCTCATTTATTAGATGAAACAATCGGAAATGAATGGCGAGAAGATGAAAGCAAGCTAGAAACATTGCTTTCTCACTATGATGATGAAGAATTCCTAAGCAAAGCAGAACAAATCAAATACAACAACAAAGTTCGTTTTGCCAAGATGATCAAGAAAACACAGAATATTGATATTGATCCAAACTCCATTGTTGATATTCAAGTAAAGAGAATGCATGAATACAAGCGTCAGCAAATGAATGCTTTATGGCTTATTCATAAATATCTATCCATCAAGAATGGAGAAACGCCTGCACGTCCACTCACAGTTGTATTCGGTGGAAAAGCTGCTCCAGCATACTATCAGGCAAAATGTGTTATTCACTTGATCCTTTGCCTGCAAGAATTGATCAATAACGATTCAGAAGTCAGCAAATACCTCAAGATCGTTATGATTGAAAACTATAACGTTTCAAAATCTGAAATTGCGATTCCAGCAGCAGATATTTCTGAACAGATTTCCCTTGCTTCCAAAGAAGCTTCAGGTACAGGCAACATGAAATTCATGTTAAACGGTGCACTGACACTCGGCACATTAGATGGAGCAAATGTTGAAATCAAAGATCTCGTTGGAGAAGAAAATATCTATACATTTGGAAAACTCTCAGATGATGTCATCGCACTCTATAACACATCCAGCTATCATGCATCTGAATACTACAATGGTTCTGCATTGATCAAAGAAGCTGTAGATTTCATCACAAGCAAAGAAATTCTCAAGCTTGGAGATAAGAAAATGCTGACAGATCTGCAAGATAACCTCATCAATAAAGACTGGTTCATGACACTTCTTGATTTGGAAGATTACTGCAGAGTCAAAGAAGCAATGCTGCAAGATTACGAAAACCGTGACTGGTGGAAAAGAAAATCTCTAGTAAATATCGCAAAAGCAGGCTTCTTCTCTTCAGATAGAACAATTAGAGATTATAATAAAGATATCTGGCATTTAAATAAAGGAGAATAAAAATGGTTATTATTGAAATGGATAACGGATCTATGATCAAAATTGAATTAGATCCAACAGCAGCACCTATTACTGTTGCTAACTTTGAAAAGCTTGTAAAAGAAGGCTTCTATGATGGATTGACATTTCATAGAATCATCCCTGGATTCATGATCCAAGGAGGAGATCCAGCTGGAAATGGAACTGGAGGCTCCAAAGAAAATATCAAGGGTGAATTCGCAAGCAATGGTATCAACAATCCTCTCAAACATACACGTGGTGTAATTTCCATGGCTCGTGCAATGGATCCTGACTCAGCTTCTTCCCAGTTCTTTATCATGCATGCAGATGCACCACATCTAGATGGCAACTATGCAGCATTCGGTAAAGTTGTAGAAGGCATGGATGTTGTTGATCAGATTGCTCATGAAAAAACAGATTTCCGTGACAAGCCTTTACACAAAGTTGTCATGAAGAAAGTCTACATTGCCTAAAAAACACTAAAAGGAGAGAAATCTCCTTTTTTTGATACAAAAAAGGATCCTGAGATCCTTTGCATTATATTACTTATTCACAGCGTCTTTGAATGTCTTAGATGCTTTAAACTTTGGAGATTCAGAAGCAGGAATTGTAATCTTTTCACCAGTAGATGGGTTTAGACCAGTTCTAGCCTTCTTGCTAACTCTCTCAAATTTACCAAAGCCGTTAATGGATGCTTCTCCACCATCAGCCACGACTGCTGTAATTTCATCAAATACATAATTCACTGCTTCTGCAGCATCCTTCTTTGTCCATCCAAATTTAACTGCGAGATCATCAGCAAGTGTTTTTTTAGTTACTACTTTATTTGTTGCCATATTAATTGGCCTCCTTATGCTTTAATTTTACTATATCTCATCTACATTTCAATGTTTTATACTAACATATTTCCGTATATTTATATGCTTTCACACTTTTTACATAAAACATTTCAGAATTTCCTGTCTTTTCTTATCATATAATTTTCATTTTCTTAAAGGCTATATTAGCAAAATGGTGAATTCAAGAAATAGAATAAATGAAAAGATCATCTTTCTTCATGTCAGCAATACGGAAGAAATCTGTGATCTGATGCATTCTTTTCT